>NZ_KV832029.1:11897-66194 GCF_001837325.1 Streptococcus sp. HMSC065H07 | reverse complement strand
GCACAACGCCTGCTACTAGTGAAGCACCTGCGGTCAGCACAACGTCAGCAACAAGTGAAGCACCTGCGGTCAGCACAACGCCAGCAACAAGTGAAGCACCTGCGGTCAGCACAGCGCCAGCTACTAGTGAAGCTCCAGCTGTTAGCACAACGCCAGCAACAAGTGAAGCACCTGCAGTTAGTACAACACCTGCTACTAGTCTAGTGCCTTCAAAAGACATTCATTCCATGAATTCTGTCACTTATTCCTCTACACAAACACGTAATGCAGGGATTAAATCGGAAGCCGATGGAAAATTGACAAGTCACGATTTACCAAAAACAGGAGATACAAACTCTAAAGTTGGTATGCTAGGTATGATTTTTGTAGGACTTGGTTTGACAAGCTTCGTTTATAAAGGGCGTCACAGACGTTCAAAATAGATAAGTGCTAATAGTAAGACTATAAGTGGAAAAAATAACGAGAAATCTGTTTTTACATAAACGGATTCCTCGTTTTTTTAATTTGTTCCTTTCTCATTATCGTGGTTTGGAAAAAGAAAGCCCAGTCCTAGGCATGTTAGGATTCCTGCAACAATCAGGATACTGTTTGAGATAGGGAGCAAGTCATAGATTGCATTAGCAATCATTAAACCAATCAAAGTACTCATGAGACTAGATTTATAATCTTTTTTGATAAGATTTTCTATTGCAAAGAAAGCAAAAAGAGCGACTGGAAAGAGTGGCCAAAGGGACACCTCCATTTTTGGGAAGCCGAGAATACTGTAAGTGATAACTGTTACTGCTGTACCGATTAATCCAATACCTATTACTTTAGTCATGTTTTTACCTCGTTTTCTATATCTGAAAGATATTTTGCTTTAACACCTACTAAGTTATCAAAAGGTTAACTTACGGACAATATCATTTGTCTATATGGTTCATTCTAGAATCTATTCGGTCAAAAAGGATTGTTTTGTTATCAAGTAAAGAAAAGTGAAAATATTTTACTGCAAAGGTAAAACGCTTACATAAAAAGGAGTATAATGATATTGGAAGATGTTTTCTCTATGATTAAATGAAAGGCGGGGTGGTTGTATGTTCAGAAAAACTTGGTATTATATACTTATCTTTTTTGAAGTATTGTTAGCTCTTTCTATGCTTAGGTCTTATGGTTTGCATTTTGAGTATGAAACGCTCAATTCTGTATCTGTACTAAGTTCTCAATTTCCACAGCAAGTCGTTTTAGTATGGTTTGTTTTTAGGCTTTTGAAGGACAAGCGTAAAGCTGAGGGCGTCTTAGCTGTGCTTGCCTTCCATATTTGTCAGCTAGTTACCTATTTCATCATACCGGCTTCCATTTTTAAGCCCTGGTTGGTTTCACCAGTTTTAACTGTAATTTGTTTAGCTTGGCTTGTTATTATGATTATGAAGGCAGAGCTTCCAACTCTCTTAGTTTCCTTTAAAAGCCCATTAGCTTGGCAGTCCTCTGTTCCACCTCTTGGATTAGGGATGGTTGCTGTGGTATGGAGCACACACTATATAAATATTGATTTAGATGATTTAAGTAGTCTTACTTACATACTGTATCCAATATTAGAGTGTGCAAGTATCTTCCTACTCCTTATATTGATGACTGAAGAAAACCAAAAGAAATTAAGAATCTCTTCAATCCTTCTCATAGTCATTAGTTTGCTTGAGCTGTTTTATGGTTTCTTGGTTGACCATATCATTACTGACGTCTCTCTTTTTCTCCTGGTAGTTTCATCTTATCTTGTCTACCGCACAAACGGAAACACTTCAACATTAGTTGAAAAATGGCAGCAGAAGTATGGCTTTGAGGTTAGAGAAGATGATCTGTTGGTGGAGAAAAAGACTAAGCCAGTCATTGAAAAGCGTAAGATTTATGATTATGCGGAGAGCCAAAGACAACTCAATCCTCAAATTCTTCATTCTCCTTGGCTTTGGACCGCTTTTATTTTAGCGCTTAGGGATTTAGTTGTTAATTTAAGTTCTGTCATTTACTATCCTATAGACGAATCTAATCCCTTAGCAGGTATTGGTTGGTTTATGTACTTCATTATGATGACTCCATTAATTATTATTCCTACTATGATGCTTCCAAGAGCTATAAGCACCGCTAACAAAAACCGTCTATATGTAGTTGCTGGGCTATTCATTGTTTCATATGGTTCTATAGAACAGCTTATCGTTCCAGCCTTAATTTTGTATGGCGTATCGAAAATAAAAGAGGAGTAGTGATAAAAGAACAAGTCCCCTAGACATTATCTGGGGGACTTGTTTCTTTGAGCGATTTTTATAGAAGAGGGTTAATGTAAAAACGATGGTCGTCAATTGGGATAATTTGAACAGGATTTTGGTAGAAGTCAGCTAGAACTTCCGGTGTGATAATATCGTTTTTTGGTCCTTGTGCCACGATTCTTCCCTGACGGAGTAGGAGAATGTGGTCCATTTTTTCAGTAATCTCTTCAGCGTGGTGGGTGACGTAAAGAACCAGTGGAGCATGTGGAAGCGAGGTGATACGGTCAATCTGACGTAAGAGTTTTTCGCGGGCAAATAGGTCCAAGCCAACAGTCGCTTCGTCAAGGATAATGATGTCAGGATCTTCCATGAGACTGCGAGCAATCAAACAAATTTGTTTTTCTCCTTGAGACAGGCCATGGTATTTACGACCTATCAAATCTCCAGCACCAAGTGAGGTAAGCATGTCCTTGGCTTCTTGTAACTCCTTATCCCCATATGCCTTGTAGAGGATTGAGCTCTTGTATTTACCAGTAAGGACGATTTTTTCAGCAGTCATATGCTTAGGCAAACGCTCAGTGATGAAGGAGCTGACGATACCGATATGTTGACGAAGACCTGTGATGTCTCCATTCCCAAAGGTGTAGCCTAGTATCTCAGCCTTTCCCTCAGAAGGGAAGAATTCAGCTGTCAACAAACGTAGAAGGGTTGATTTTCCAGCACCGTTAAGTCCCAGGATAGCCCAGGTTTGTCCTTTTTCAACTGTCCAGTCAAGATTAGACAAGAGTGTTTTTCCTTGTCGAGCCAAGCTGACATTTTCTAAGCGTATAAGTGACATAAGTCTCTCCTTCGATGATAAATTACTCTAATTATAGCATAAAATAGGAACCTATATTGGGAAATTGTGATATAATGGAAGTCAGAATTTTTTTAGAGGAGAAGAAAAAATGGAAGACTCCAGTGGTCAGTCCTTATTATTTCAATCTATTTTATTACTAATATTAACCTTGCTTACGGCCTTTTTCTCAGCATCAGAGATGGCTTTAGTATCACTAAACCGTTCACGTGTGGAACAAAAGGCTGAAGAAGGCGACAAGAAATTTATTCGCCTGCTCAAGGTTCTTGAAAATCCAAATAACTTCTTATCAACCATTCAAGTTGGTATTACCTTTATCAGTCTCTTACAAGGGGCTAGTCTCTCCGCTTCACTAGGTGCAGTGATAGCGACTTGGTTTGGTCATGCAGCCTGGGCTAAGACAGCAGGTAGCATGATTTCATTGGTTGTCTTGACCTATATCTCGATTGTTTTTGGGGAACTTTATCCTAAACGTATTGCTATGAACCTCAAGGAAAATCTAGCCATCTACTCAGCACCAGTTATTATTGTTACTGGTAAGATTGTTAGTCCCTTTGTTTGGATTCTTTCAGCATCGACAAATCTTGTGTCTCATTTGACGCCTATGACCTTTGATGATGCGGATGAGCAGATGACTCGGGATGAGATTGAGTACATGTTGGCCAAGAGTGAAGATACACTTGAGGCTGAAGAAATTGAAATGCTCCAGGGGATTTTCTCTCTTGATGAATTGATGGCACGTGAGGTTATGGTCCCTCGTACCGATGCTTTCATGATTGATATCGAAGACAATACTCAAGAAAATATCCAAGCTATTCTCAAGGAAAGTTTCTCTCGTATCCCTGTTTACGAGGATGACAAGGATAAGATTATCGGTGTCATTCATACTAAAAACCTTCTAAAAGCAGGTTTTGAACTTGGTTTTGAAAATATCAAACTTCGTCGAATCATGAACGAACCTCTCTTTGTTCCAGAGACTATCTTCGTAGATGACCTCTTGACAGCCTTTCGTAACACCAACAATCAAATGGCTATCTTGCTTGATGAATATGGTGGTGTGGCTGGTCTGGTGACCTTCGAGGATCTTTTGGAAGAAATCGTCGGTGAAATTGATGACGAAACAGATAAAGCCAGTGTGGAAGTTCGTGAAATAGGAGAGAATACCTATATTGTTGAGGGGGCTATGACTCTTAATGACTTCAATGAACACTTTGACACAGAGCTTGAAAGTGATGATGTTGATACTATCGCAGGCTATTATTTGACTGGTGTAGGAGCAATTCCCACTCAAGAAGTCAAGGAACACTATTCAGTTATCAACAAGGACAAACACCTCGAATTTATTAATGATAAGGTTAAGGATGGTCGCGTAACCAAACTTAAGGTAATCATCACGGCAGCTCCAGAAGAAGCAGAAGAATAGTTTTTTTCAAGTTTTTATTAGAAAATGTTGGAACTCAAAAGCGACTATCTACTAATTAGGCACTTTCTCTCATTATGAGTGAAAGTGCTTTTTCTTATCTATCTTGGAATATCCGCTTATCAAAATAATAAGATTAGAAAATGTCTATAAAGTACGTTATAAAGCCTTTTTTACCTGCCCAAACTGCTAGACTTTGTCAGAAAAAGAACTATAATCTTGGAGGTACTCTAACATATTTTAGCGTATTGATAGATTTAGAATAAAAATAAATAAGATTTTAATTAAAACAGTCTTTTATTACTTTTTTATGGTAGAATATAAATTAACTGATAAATGAAAAAAAGGAGAATCTTAATGGCTTCTAAAAAATCTATTTATAGTAGCTTGCTTTTACTCACCCTTACCCTAGGAGCTTTTGTGCCAGTAACTTCTTTTGCGGACGATGGTATTGCGACAAATGATGCTGTTCTTACACAACCAACGACAGATCGTGCAGTAACTGGTCCTTCAACAGCCCCAAGTGATGGAGACTTGGCTCGTAGCAATGATTCAAACACAGGTGCGGCAACGCCAACAACACCAACACCTACAGTTCCTGAAGTACCAGCTGAACCAACAACACCAGCAACTCCAGAAACACCTGCGACACCGGCTCCAACAGCTGATTCATCTACAAAACCAGCTGATAAACCAACTGAGAAACCAGCCGATAAGCCGGAAGACCCAGCTTCAGCAACTGATAAAGGGACAAGCGAAGCACCTCAAAACCCTGAAACTCCAGCAGTGAATGTTAATGGACAACCTGTTGTTACTGTAACACCGACAGCTCCAGTTATCACTGCAGCTGGCCAAACAATTGTGTCTACACAAAATAGCCAAATTGTTATCGCTAACACTGATGGTACAACAAGTGTTGTTGCTCCTGAAACAGTAGGATTCAAAGTGAACGCTGACGGTACATTGACTGGTAAAGATGCTAAAGGTAAGGAAGTTACACTTCCTAAGACTGGTGAAGCATCAACAGTAATCTTGACAATGGTAGGAACATTCTTCCTTGCTGCTGCAGCCTTTTTGGGGCTTAAGAAACGTGCCTAGTAATATAGATGATAAAAGACTGGATTTTTCCAGTTTTTTTGTTTTTCTTCTGGTATAGTATAGATATTCCTTAATTTCAGATGTATTATAGTATAACCTTTGCCTGAATTCAGGCAGATATGGAGCATGTTTCTGATAAAAGAGGTATAATAAAAACATGTAAAAAGCGTTTTCAAGGAGGCTGCCATGGCAGAAATTGATTACAGTCAGGTGACTGGACTTGTTCATTCAACCGAAAGTTTTGGATCCGTAGATGGTCCTGGTATCCGTTTTATTGTTTTCATGCAAGGCTGTAAGATGCGTTGCCAATATTGTCATAACCCAGATACTTGGGCTATGGAGTCAAATAAGGCTGTTGAACGTACAGTTGAAGATGTCTTAGATGAGGCTCTTCGTTTCCGTCATTTCTGGGGTGAGCATGGTGGTATCACTGTATCAGGTGGTGAGGCCATGCTTCAGATTGATTTTGTCACTGCCCTCTTTACAGAGGCTAAAAAGCTAGGGATTCATTGTACGCTTGATACTTGTGGGTTTGCTTACCGCAATACTCCTGAGTATCATGAAGTTGTTGACAAACTTTTGGCTGTTACTGACTTGGTCCTACTTGACATCAAAGAGATTGATCCCGAACAACACAAGTTTGTGACCCGTCAACCTAATAAGAATATTTTGGAATTTGCTCAATATCTGTCTGATAAACAAGTTCCAGTCTGGATTCGCCATGTCTTGGTACCTGGTTTGACAGACTTTGACGAACACTTGGTTAAGCTTGGTGAGTTTGTAAAAACCTTGAAAAATGTCGATAAATTTGAAATTCTTCCCTATCATACAATGGGTGAGTTCAAATGGCGTGAGCTCGGTATTCCATATCCTTTGGAAGGGGTCAAACCACCAACGGCAGATCGGGTTAAAAATGCCAAAGCTCTCATGCACACTGAAACGTATCAAGAGTATAAAAATCGTATCGGTGTTAAAACCTTGGATTGAAAAAGAAGCTCTTGACAAGAGCTTTTTAACTTTGCTATTATTTAGGGAGCAATAAAGAGTAGGTAAATTATGTTTCGTATTTTAAAATTTGATGATGACTTTGTTTATCTCAGTCATCCTGACGGGCGACTTAAGAAAATAGATCGCACGCTTTTTGATTTTGATATAAAATTAGGAGACCGTATAGATGTCTATCAGGATGGGGACTTGACAGTTGTTACTCCGGCAGAAGTCCAAACGGACTTGAGCCTAGAGGGAGACAAATCTGTTAAATCACACCTCTTGCAGGGGATTTTAGATCTTTTCCTTGAGACCCTTAATATTCACAATAATCATTTGGGTGACTTGAAGAAGATTTTCACACAGTTATTGATTACACTCTTCATGGCTTGGAGCTTGTTGGGAGTTATTCTGGTTGAGATTCTTCTCTTTGCAGAGTCAATTATTGTTTTCCTATGGAGACTCTTGGTTCGTCTTATTAAGTGGATGCATATTAAAGACAATACTAAGGTCTTGATTGATGAGACGCAAAAACGTCATGCTAAGCGTGAGCGTCAAAAAGCCCAAAGACGTGAGCAGGAAAGACGTCGTCAGGAAGAACTTGAAGAACGTGAATATCTTCGTGAAACAGAACGTCAAAAGGAACTCATGATTGTTGAAGCTAGCCTTAGTCAGGAAGCAGAGCGTGAGAGCCTTTCAACTAGTCTTGCTTTGGAGCAAGCAGGTGCCTCAAGTCAATCTGCTAGTGAAGACTTGGCCGAAGAAAGCCAGTCAACTTCAGAGTCAGAAGTGATGTCTGAATCAGCAAAGTCTGAAGAATAGAACAGAAAAAAGAACTGAGAGTTAAAATCTCGGTTCTTTTTCATATGAGAAAAGCACCAGAGGTGCTTGTGATATGCCCCCTGTCAAGTAGACAGGTTAAATATCTAAAAAAGTGTCTGTTTTTGAAAGTCAGTCGTACAAAATAAATGTACGGCTGTTTTTTTATGCAGACCACTTAGACTTGTACTTTTCAATTTTGTTATTCTTAGCGATTGGGTATGACAAAGGATGTTCTGATGTTAAGGCAGCGTTTCTTACTGCCAAAGGTGTTTTACAGTCATACCTACTTTGTGGACGCTCTTGACAGTAAAATCGGATATAGTCTTTGATGGCATATCGGAGGGAGGCCTCATCTGAAATCTCATACATCTGATACATTTCCGATTTTATAATTCCCCAAAAACCTTCTATTGGTCCGTTATCAATACAATGGCCTACTCTTGACATGGATTGAATCATATCAGTATCTTTCAGCTTTTTTTGAAAGTTCTTATTGGTATATTGAAACCCTCTATCGCTGTGAAATATAGGCTTCGCTGCGGGATTTTTTTCAATGGCTTTGTCAAATGTTTTGAAAACCAGCCGATTGTCATTTCGACGACTTATGACAAAAGCAATAGGATAGCGGTCATATAAATCAAGTATGGCACTAAGATAGAGTTTCTTATGAGAGTTAGGAATCTTAAACTCTGTAACATCTGTTACCCATTTTTTGTTCGGAGCAGTTGTATAGAAGTTTCTTGCTAACTTATTTTCTGCAGTTTCTTCAGGCTTGGCAGTCTTGTATTTTTTCCTTTTCTTACGGATAAGGGCGTGAATATCGAGTATCTTCATAATTCGGTGAATTCTCTTTCTTGAGTAATTCGTATGATTGAAATGATTGATCCAATCGGTCATTCTTCGGTATCCCAAGATATGTGAAAAACGTTCGTCATATTCTTTAATTAATTCCGCAATTTCGCTGTTTAATTGTTCTTGTTCTGGGACTATTCTATGTTTCCATTTATAAAATGCAGACCTCGTAATGCCGAGCTGATGACACATCCAGCTAATGCTCCACCCTTTATTTGTGTTGAAGTCTTCAATCGCTAAGTATTTTGATTCGTGGCGCTGTTTGCCTAGCCTCACATCCTTCCGAATTCTTTCACTTTTTTTAAGAGTTCAACAGCCATATCCTTTTCTTCTAACTGACGTTTTAAGCGCACATTTTCTCTTCGTAAACGCTCTAATTCATCAAGCTCATCATCTATTTTGTGATGCCCCCTTTTGTCAATTAAACCTTTTTCGCCACCACTATCATACTTCTTTACCCACGAGTATACTTGGCTATAAGAAACATCATAAAGCACCGCCGTTTCCTTATAATTACGATTGTGTTCAATACAATAGTCAACAATCTCTTTGCGTTCATCAATAGTGGTTTTACGTCTTGCTTTTGCCATATAGACCTCCCGTTGTGGATTGTAATCCTTAAGTTCTATATTGGCATTATACATCCTAATCCACTTTCTTAAAAGTCCTGAAGAAATATCATACTGCTGGCCTAAATCAATAGATGAAGCCTCACCACTAATACATTTTTCTACAAGTTCTATTTTAAACTCTTTTGAATAGGAACGATTTTTTGTTTTCTTTGTGAATCCTAAAATCCCATATTTTTTATAGATAGCAGCCCAATCTTGAATCGTCCTTGTGGAAATATGGAGACAGTTACATATTTCAGATCTGGAACGATTACCATTAATATAATCGAGACAAGCTTGTTCTTTCTCGTATGGGGTTAATCTTTCTCTTCTAGACATAAAAATACCTCTTAAGTAGATTTTAGGTATTTACCTTGTCTACTTAAGAGGTATCATATCATTGTGAGAGGTGACTAAAGTGTTTTTTCAGAGTCACGAACAATGAGCAAGTCAACTTTTGCGTGACGGAGAATGTATTCAGAAGATGAACCAATAAGCAAGCGTTCAAAAGTATTGAGACCTGTGGCACCAACCATAATAAGGTCAACATTTTCCTTATCAGGGATATCAACAGCCAAGAGGCTCTTAGGATTACCGAACTCAATAACTTTGCGAATCTTGGTTAAACCAGCTTCTCTGGCTTGGCGTTCAAAGTCAGCCAAAACAGCTTTAGCTTCGTCTTCTAGTTTTTCATAGATGTAAGAGTCGAAAGTCGCAACGCTTTGAAGGGCGCGTGTATCGATAACGTGTACCAATAGTAACTGAGCATTATTACGTTTTGCAACGTGCACACCTTTAATAAAGGCCAGTTCTGATTCGTAAGAACCGTCGATAGCTACCATAATACGTTCATATTGTTGAGACATAAGCTCTACCTCCTATCTTTAGCTTTATTATACTCCTTTAATCTAAAAAATGAAAGCGTTGTTATAGATTTTCTGAAATCTTTTTTTGACTGCTTACTTTAGGACGCTCTTAGTAATGTGAAGATTTCAGTATTATCTAAAAATTGAAGATTGCTTGAAAAAGAGGTATAATACAATCTGTTATTAGCTTCGTAAGAAACATGATAATTAAAAAAGAGGAAGACAAGTCTTCAGAAATGATACCAAGTGGCCAAGCCTAAAGTTGGTGTCAATAAAAGTGGAAATCCCCATCAGGTGTTGAATTTTCTTATTTTCTGCTAGATGTATCTGCTTTTAGTATCTTTTGAAAGGATTAACTTATGAAAACATTTGATAAATCATCAAAGTTGGATCACGTTGCCTATGATATTCGTGGACCAGTTTTGGATGAAGCCAACCGTATGATTGCCAATGGTGAAAAGATTCTTCGTCTTAATACAGGAAATCCTGCGGAATTTGGCTTTACAGCACCGGATGAAGTCATTCGTGATTTAATTATGAATGTTCGTAACAGTGAAGGTTATTCGGATAGTAAGGGGATTTTCTCAGCTCGTAAGGCGATTATGCAGTATTGCCAGCTAAAGGGATTCCCAAATGTAGATATTGATGATATTTATATTGGTAATGGTGTCTCAGAAATGATTTCCATGTCTATGCAGGCCTTGCTTGATGATGGAGATGAGGTCTTGGTCCCAATGCCAGACTATCCTCTTTGGACAGCTTGTGTCAGTCTAGCAGGCGGTAATGCCGTACACTATGTTTGTGATGAAAAATCTAACTGGTATCCAGATATTGATGATATCAAATCAAAAATTACGTCAAATACTAAGGCAATTGTAGTCATCAATCCTAATAATCCTACAGGTTCACTCTATCCTAAGGATGTCCTTGAACAGATTGTAGATATTGCTCGACAAAATGATTTGATTATCTTTGCGGATGAGATTTATGACCGCTTGGTTATGGATGGTAAAAAGCATACTGCGATTGCGAGTCTTGCACCAGATGTTTTCTGTGTGTCTATGAATGGTCTTTCTAAGTCTCACCGTATCTGTGGTTTCCGTGTAGGTTGGATGGTTCTCTCTGGACCTAAAAAGAATGTCAAAGGCTATATTGAAGGGCTTAATATGTTGGCCAACATGCGTCTTTGTGCTAATGTGCTCTCTCAGCACGTTATTCAGACTTCACTTGGTGGCTACCAATCCGTGGATGAACTCTTGATCCCTGGTGGGCGTATCTATGAACAACGTGAGTTTATCACGAATACCGTAAACGCTATTCCAGGGCTTTCAGCTGTTAAGCCAGATGCAGGTCTTTATATCTTCCCTAAGATTGACCGTAACATGTATGATATTGAAGATGATGAAGAATTCTGTCTTCGTCTCTTGAAGAAGGAGAAGGTTCTCCTAGTTCCAGGTAAAGGCTTTAACTGGAATGAACCAGATCACTTCCGTATTGTCTACCTTCCTCGTGTGGAAGAGTTGGCTGATCTCGGTAACAAAATCGAACGAGTCTTGTCATATTACAAGCGTTAATTTCTTAAAAAACTGGACAAAAAGGCTTGTCCAGTTTTTATTGTCTCTAAAAAGGGGATGTATTTGAGCAAGATCCGAACATTTTTCCTAAAAATGCCATAATATACTTAATATAATGAATAGTAGAATAATAAATAATTTTCAGACAATTGTTTGCAATTTCTGGGTTAAGTGTGCTATAATGATAGGGCTAGTAGGTCTTGACGCAGAAGATTAGTACAAGGCTTGATATTATTATGATTACAATAGAAAGTGAAGACAATAAATATGGCAAATTTGCTGGCTAAAACACGTAAAATTACATCTATCTTGCAACGCTCAGTAGATAGCTTGGAAGGAGATCTTCCATACAACAACATGGCTGCTCAATTGGCGGATATCATTGATTGTAACGCTGCTATCGTTAATGGTGGTGGTGCTCTCCTTGGTTTTGCCATGAAGTACAAAACCAACAATGATCGTGTGGAAGAGTTTTTTGAAGCCAAACAACTTCCAGAAGAGTACACACGTGGTATCAGCCGTGTTTATGACACTCAAGAAAATATTGGTATTGACAGTGACTTGACCATTTTCCCTGTGGAATCAAAAGATGACTTCCCAGATGGTTTGACTACAATTGCCCCTATCTATGGTGGTGGTATGCGTCTTGGTTCTTTCATCATTTGGCGTAACGATCATGATTTTGTGGATGAAGATCTTATCTTGGTTGAGATAGCCTCTACGGTAGTTGGGTTGCAGTTGTTGAACCTTCAAACAGAAAACTTGGAAGAAACCATTCGTAAACAAACAGCTATTAATATGGCTATTAATACCTTGTCTTACTCAGAAATCAAGGCGGTTTCAGCTATCTTGAATGAGTTGGACGGTTTAGAAGGTCGTTTGACAGCCTCTGTTATCGCGGACCGTATCGGAATCACTCGTTCTGTTATCGTTAATGCCCTTCGTAAGTTGGAATCAGCTGGTATTATTGAGAGCCGTTCACTCGGTATGAAAGGGACTTATCTTAAAGTCCTTAACGAAGGTATCTACGACAAATTGAAAGAATACGAATAAGAAGAATACTTAAAGAGAGTGAGGTAGGAGGACCTGCCCCACTTTTTTAAAAGGAGAAATTAGCATGACAAAGGCATTGATATCAATTGATTACTCTTATGATTTTGTGGCAGATGATGGGAAGTTGACGGCTGGTAAGCCTGCCCAAGCCATTGAAGATCGTATTGCTCAGGTAACTCAAGAAGCCTATGACAATGGGGATTATATCTTTGTTGCCATGGATCGACATGATGAAGGAGATACCTTCCATCCTGAGACTAAACTATTTCCACCTCACAATATTGCAGGGACATCTGGGCGAGAACTTTATGGTAAGTTATCTGGTGTATATGATAACATCAAGGACGACCATCGTGTCTTTTGGATGGACAAGCGACACTATTCAGCCTTTTCCGGAACGGATTTAGATATTCGTTTACGTGAGCGTCGTGTGACGACAGTTGTTTTGACGGGAGTTTTAACAGATATTTGTGTGTTACATACGGCCATTGATGCTTATAATTTGGGCTATGATATCGAGGTGGTAGAGAGTGCAACAGCCTCCTTGACGCCTGAAGCTCATGACTTTGCTATTGGACATTTTAAAAATGTTCTTGGGGCAACAATTGTGGAGTAATAAGAATTATAATCGAGAGTGGGAATCTGTCCTACTCTCGTTTTTTGTCTACAATCATAGGATAGTATCAGTTTTTCGTAGTTTACTATAAGAAAACGATTCCATGTTAGTATATACTATTACTGAAATAATCTTGAATCATAAGAGGTAGAACAATGACCAAAAAAATGACTTTTCCTGATGGATTTTTGTGGGGTGGGGCGACAGCAGCCAATCAATGTGAGGGTGCCTATGATGCTGATGGGCGTGGTTTAGCCAATGTTGACGTGGTACCAATTGGTGAGGATCGCCTTTCAATTATCACCGGACGTCGTAAGATGTTTGATTTTGAGGATGGCTATTTTTATCCAGCCAAGGAAAGTATCGATATGTACCATCGTTACAAGGAAGATATTGCTCTCTTTGGTGAAATGGGCTTTAAGACCTATCGTCTCTCTATTGCTTGGTCACGTATTTTTCCTAAGGGGGATGAGGCTGAGCCAAATGAAGCTGGGCTTGCCTTTTACGAGGATCTCTTCAAAGAATGTCACAAGTATGGTATTGAACCTTTGGTAACGATTACACACTTTGATTGTCCCATGCACTTGATTACCGAGTATGGCGGCTGGCGTAACCGTAAGATGCTTGGCTTCTATGAAAATTTTTGCCGTACCCTTTTCACACGTTATAAAGGTTTGGTTAAGTACTGGCTCACATTCAATGAAATCAATATGATTCTCCATGCACCATTTATGGGAGCAGGACTCTGCTTTGAAGAGGGTGAGAATGAGGAACAGGTTAAATACCAAGCAGCTCACCATGAGTTGGTAGCTTCAGCTATGGCGACGAAGTTGGCCCATGAGATTGACCCTGAAAATAAGGTCGGTTGTATGTTGGCAGCAGGTCAATATTATCCAAATACAGCCCACCCACGTGATTACTGGGCAGCCATGCAAGAAGATCGTAGTAGCTATTTCTTTATTGATGTTCAGGCTCGTGGAGAGTATCCAAATTATGCTAAGAAGCAGTGGGAACGTGATGGCATTGAGATTGAGATGACTGAAGAAGATTTGGCCCTTCTTAAAGAGCATACTGTAGATTTTATCTCCTTCTCTTACTATGCAAGTCGTGTGGCTTCAGGTGATCCAGAAGTTAATGAAAAGACAGCAGGAAATATCTTTGCCTCTATTAAAAATCCATATTTGGAAGCTTCAGAGTGGGGCTGGCAAATTGACCCACTAGGTCTTCGTATTACCCTTAACGCCATTTGGGATCGTTACCAAAAACCGATGTTTATTGTTGAAAATGGTCTCGGTGCTGTGGATACACCAGATGAAAATGGTTATGTCGAAGATGATTATCGTATCGACTACTTGGTAGCCCACATCAAGGCCATGCGTGATGCTATCATTGAAGATGGTGTAGAGCTTTGGGGCTACACAACATGGGGCTGTATCGACCTTGTTTCTGCTGGAACTGGTGAAATGAAGAAACGTTATGGCTTCATCTATGTGGACCGTGACAACGATGGTAATGGTAGCCTTAAACGCTCTAAGAAGAAATCATTTAACTGGTACAAAGAAGTTATCGCAAGTAACGGTGCCTCTGTAGAATAGTCTATGAGTTTAGAGGTGTTCGCTGTTTTAAGCCATGTGCTAGTTTGAATTCTATTTTACGCATTTAACGAGCACTAAAAGAAAATTGATCTCCAATTAAAGTCAGCCTTAGGGTTGGCTTTTTTTGTAAGGGATAGAAATTGTAATGTTTTCTAAAAAATGATATTCTTATTAGAGTTTGAGAGGAAGAAAACATGGGTAAAAAATCAGTTGTATTTGTAGCAGAGCTATCCTATATGGAAAAGTTAGAGGTGGCTCTTAAATCTTTGTGTACACATAAAGGGCAGTGGAAAATTTATGTGCTAAATGAGAATTTACCAACAGAATGGTTTACGCTGATGAATCGTCGTCTAGAGGCTATTGATTCTGAAATTCTCAATTGTCGTGTGTCTGCCGAAAGCTTTAAACAATTTTCGCTTCCAAGTACGCATATTCATTATGCGACTTTTTTCCGTTATGCAATACCTGAGTTTGTTCAAGAAAATTGTGTTCTCTATTTGGATTGCGATATGATTTTTACGCAGGATTTGTCACCACTTTTTGAAGTGGATCTTGGCGGATTTGGTATTGGAGCGGTGGTGGACCGTCCGACGACAACAGATGGTTTTAACGCTGGTTTGATGGTTATTGATACCGATTGGTGGCGACAACACGAGGTGACAGAGTCTCTTTTTGACTTGACTAAAGAGCATCATCAAAATGTTTATGGGGATCAAGGAATCTTGAATCTTTATTTCAAGGATGCTTGGTATCAACTCCCATGGACCTATAATCTCCAAGTGGGTTCTGATAAGGACCAGTATGGTTATGGGGATTTGGAATGGTATGATGCTTTTAAAGGGGTACCAGCGGTTATTCATTATACTTCCCACAATAAGCCTTGGACGTCCAAACGCTTCAATCGTTTTAGGGATATTTGGTGGTTTTATTATGCCCTATCTTGGGAAGAAATCTTATTGAGAAAGCCATCCTTAAAGCTTAGCTTTAGTGATATGGTAGGTGATTTTCCTTACCATACGGCGATTTATACTAATACTGCAGACATCTTTGAATTGGAACATTTGCTGCAGGCTCTTCCAGATGTAGCTTTTCATGTTTTGGCTCATTCTCATTTCGGGTTTAATTTGGTGAAGTTGGAGCAGTATCCAAACCTTATTCTTTATCCATCCTTTGATCCCTTGACTAGTCGAAAGGTCTTAGAAAAAATAGATTTCTATTTGGATATCAACCCATTTGACGAGGTTGATCATATCACAGAAACGATTCATCAGTTGGGGCTTCCGATTTTCTCTTTTGAAGGAACAAATCACGACCAAACTGGGCAAAATCAAGTGTTCAAGAATGACCAAGTAGATCAAATGGTAAAGGCTGTTCGAGATTATATAGATACGATTGAGAGATAGACCATGGAAAATAAAGAAGTAGTTAGTATTGTTATTCCCATTTATAATGTGGAAGCTTATTTAAAGCAGTGTTTGGAAACGATAGTGAATCAGACTTATCCAAATCTTGAAATCATTCTTGTCAATGATGGTTCGCCTGATAAGTCAGAGGAGATTTGCAAGGAATTTTTCAAGCGAGATTCGCGTATTCGCTATGTGCGACAAGTTAATGGTGGCCTATCTGCAGCCCGAAATACAGGGATTGACCTAGCCACAGGTGATTACATCACTTTTGTAGACCCAGATGATTGGGTAACAGAGGATTATGTGGAGACCTTGTACACTCAGCTTAAGAAGTATGAGGCAGATGTTTCTATTGCCAACTATAACTTGTTCAACGAGAGTACCAGTAAGTTTTTGATTAAGGTAACGGAGAATGATTATTCTGAAACCCTTTATGAGGGGAGAGACATTATAGATCAGGATGCCATCCAAGAGACAAGAGATATGGCCTGGGCATGTGCTATGATGAAACTCTACAAAATCTCCTTATTTGAGGACCTTCGTTTTCCTATCGGGAAGAATGTCGAAGATAATTTCCTTATGTACAAACTCTTGTTAAAGGCCAATCGTGTTGTTCATACTGAAAAATGTATCTACTGGTACCGAGTGGGTCGTAAGGATACGCTGTCGCAGGTCTGGACTGAGAAACGTGTCTTAGATGAGATGGAAGCCAAGAATGAAAAACTAGCTTTACTAGGTATGTTGGGCTATGATTTGACCTGGCACCGTTATATTTATAAGACACGTCTGAAGCGGGCAATTGAAAAAATGGAAGAAGCTAATCTTCAAGATACTGAGACCTATAAGACGGCGCAGGTTAACTTGAGATTTTTGGAACAATAAAGGTCGAGGGTTAAGCTATTTATAGCTTGGATTAGTCAGAAAGGATAACTATGCTCATTATTGCACAAGAACCCAGTCAGGCAACGGAAAAACTGAGAAGATTACTAGACTCCTTTGGTATTCAGTCGCGTGTGTTTTACACGAATTTCGAAACGGATATTGATAAGGACACTATTAGTTTAGCATCATCATTTATTTACTCCTCTGAGGAAGATTATCAAGGGAAACCACTCTTTTTTAACAATTTGTCAGTTCCTCTATATTGGGAATTGTGGACTTTGGGGATTACGACCTATATTTTTGATGGTCAAGACCGTCGTGCTAGTGTCATTTTTCGTGACAATATAAAGGAACGTACGGTCAAACAAGTCCAATGGTTTGGACAAGGGGAAAAAGTTCTTGCGATAGACGATTATAATCGCTATGGCTGGCGTACCAAACAGCGTCTTCTGGATGATCAGGGACAAGGCATTATGGATATTTACTTTAATCGTAATCAAGAAGAGGCCTTGCTTCACTATATTCAAGATGGGTACTTGATTGATCAGGGATTTGAAGGAAGAGATAGGATTTTCTCAGGTAAGGAAGAGTTGACCAAGGCTGTTCTGACTCAAATCCTCAAGTCAGATGAGCCTATCATCTGTATGGATTCCAATCTAATCCCGATTTTGCAGACCTTGAATGCTGATCGTCTGGTCTATTGCTCCGACAGTCATGATGGTCTTGAGTTTATTCAAAGTCAAGTGAATCATGTTTTGATTACTAATTATTATCCACAAGAGGAACGTAGGTCAGGCATGATTTATTTAGCTGGTGCTAAACAAGAAGGTTCTCAGACTTTTGTGCCTCAGGCTATGGTGATGACTGCTTCTGAAAATATTGAGGGACTAGCTGACTTGGTTGATGCTTTTCCGGATATTGACTTTCACATCGGAGCCCAGACTAGTATGGGACCTAAATTGACTTGTCTCGAAGATAAGGGAAATGTCCATCTTTACCCAGGGATTCGTCAGGAGAAATACCAAGAGCTACTAAGGAAATGTTTCATTTATTTAGACTTGAATTATGGAAATGAAGTGTCTGATGCAACATTGGATGCGATTGAAAATGGGCAGTTACTTTATGGCTTAGAATCAACGGTTCATCGTCCCTACTATAAGGGCTTACCAACGGTCTATACATCCTTAGAGGAACTAGGGCAGGGGTTCCGACAACTCTTACAACAATCAGAGTTTTACCCTAAGGCTCTTGAAAGTCAGAAAGAAGTTTTGAAACTCGTCGAGAGAGAAGAAATCTTAGCTTTCTTTACTAGATTGGAGGGGGAAGAAGATGACAATTTACACCTTTAACCTATTGGTGGGCTTTGAGCCTAATGGTGTGGACGTGGCCCAGGCGTCGAGGGCTTTGATGCTACGTGAATTAAATGAGCCTGCTAAGTTTGTCTTTACGACCTGGCCACAACCCTATAAATTTGACTATTATCTTTCTTTAGGGCATCGCTACGAGGAACTCCTCCATGCCTATCTTATCTTTACAGATCAAGACAGTCATATCCCATCCTTGACAGTGGGGGCCTTGCAACAAAAATTTAAGTTGACACGTCTAGACTTGAAGAGTCAAAGCGAAACAGACTCTGTTTATGTCTGTTCTGATGGCACTTCTTTAGTCTTTAAGATGGATCCTTACCAAAAAGGCTGCGTGCGCTATGTGGATTACCACGTCAATGGTATGCTTTTAAAGCGTGAGTGGTATGGAACAAGTAAATTAGTCACAGAATACTTTGAAAAAGGCATTATCATCAGGAGAAGTTATCACAATAAAGCTGGTCGCATCGCCTTTGAAGAACTCAAGCAAGGGACCAGCTGGTTATATAGGTTGGGAACTGAGATTTTAGTAACAAAAACAGAGGTCATACGTCGTTTTCTAGCAAGACTTCCGCTGACAACTGCGGATACCTTGTTGCTGGATAGGGCCTCCTTGATGGAGTTTATGCGACCGATTTATGAATTGGATACACCTGCAAAGTTAGGCTTCGTTTTTCATTCAGAGCATGAGTTTGAAAATGGCGACCTCTACTATGAGTATTATTTCATCTTTAAGTACGCCCAACGTTTTGATTTCTTCATTACAGCTACGGAGGCACAAAAGGCTGTTTTAGAGAATACCCTGAAAAAGCAAGGTGTAACAGATGCTAGTATTCATGACCTAGCAGTGGGACATTTGGATAACCTTAGTTTTCCAGAGGAGCAGAGGAAGCCTCTTAGTTTGATGACGGCTTCGCGATTGGACCCACGTAAACGCTTGGATTTAGCTATAAGAGCAGTCGCCCTTGCTCATGAAAAAGAGCCAAATCTTCACTTTGACATCTACGGCAAAGGTGGCGAGCAAGAGAATCTACAAGATCTGATTGATACTCTTGGGGCAGGTGACTTCATCCAACTTCGGGGTCATGCGGATTTGCATGAAGTTTACCCACAGTATGAACTTTATGTCACCACCTCTCAGTGGGAGACCTTTGGCTTGACTCTGATGGAAGCGGTGGGAGCAGGTCTAGCCTTAGTTGGTTTTGATGCCCGTTATGGCAATCCAACCTTCATCAAAGATGGTGAGAATGGCTATCTGGTTCCTTATAGCGAGACTATGGATGAGGACCTGCTTGTTTCTCAGATGGCGGACAAAATTGTATTTGCCTTAGAGAGTGATCTTGAGTCTATGCATCGAGTCTCATACGACCTGGCAAAACAGTATTTGGAACCTGAAATTCTAGAAGCTTGGAGAAAGCTCTTGATAGCCATACGATAAGTGTTTTAAAAAAGGTCTATCCCTGTAAACTGTAGTGACAAAAAAGTTACTACAGTTTTTTTATCCTCCAAGCAAAATAGGCTAAATTATGGTAAAATAGAAGGTATTGAAAAATCATCATTTCACGAAAGGAAGCAAGATGAAAATTACGCAAGAAGAGGTAACCCACGTTGCCAATCTTTCAAAATTGAAATTCTCTCCAGAAGAGACAGCTGAGTTTGCGACAACCTTGTCTAAAATTGTCGACATGGTGGAATTGTTGGAAGAAGTGGACACAACAGGTGTTGCCCCAACAACGACCATGGCTGACCGCAAGACCGTATTGCGTCCGGATGTTGCTGAAAAAGGGACTGACCGTGACCGCTTGTTTAAAAATGTACCTGAAAAAGATAACTACTACATCAAGGTACCAGCTATCCTAGAAGATGGAGGAGATGCCTAATGTCATTCAACAATAAAACCATTGAAGAGTTGCACGACCTCCTTGTCTCTAAGGAAATTTCAGCAACGGAATTGACACAAGCGACGCTTGACGATATCAAGGCGCGTGAAGAAGCAGTCAATGCCTTTGTAACGGTGGCCGAAGAAGCTGCCCTCGCTCAAGCTAAGGCCATTGATGAAAAAGGAATCGATGCAGACAACCTCTTGTCAGGTATTCCACTCGCTGTCAAAGACAATATCTCAACAGATGGCATCTTGACCACTGCGGCTTCAAAAATGCTCTATAACTACGAGCCAATCTTTGATGCGACAGCTGTTGCCAATGCCAAAGCCAAAGATATGATTGTCATCGGGAAGACCAACATGGATGAGTTTGCCATGGGTGGATCTGGTGAAACATCTTACTATGGCGCGACTAAAAACGCTTGGGACCATAGCAAGGTGCCTGGTGGATCTTCTAGTGGTTCAGCAGCTTCTGTAGCTTCAGGGCAAGTCCGTTTGTCCCTTGGTTCAGATACCGGTGGTTCTATCCGTCAACCAGCTGCTTTTAACGGGATTGTTGGTCTCAAACCTACTTATGGAACAGTTTCACGTTTTGGTCTCATTGCCTTTGGTAGCTCACTTGACCAAATTGGTACTTTCTCACCAACGGTTAAGGAAAATGCTCAATTGCTTAATGTCATTGCCAGCGAAGATGCCAAGGATTCAACTTCTGCACCTGTTCGTGTAGCAGACTTTACTTCTAAGATTGGTCAAGACATTAAAGGCATGAAGATTGCCCTTCCTAAGGAATACCTCGGTGAAGGGATTGACCCAGAAGTCAAAGAAACCATCCTCAATGCGGCTAAACACTTTGAAAAATTGGGAGCAACTGTCGAAGAAGTTAGCCTTCCACACTCTAAATACGGGGTTGCCGTTTACTACATCATCGCTTCATCTGAAGCTTCTTCAAACTTGCAACGTTTCGACGGTATTCGCTATGGTTTCCGTGCGGAAGATGCTAAAAACTTGGATGATA
Source organism: Streptococcus sp. HMSC065H07 (assembly GCF_001837325.1). Taxonomy (NCBI): domain Bacteria; kingdom Bacillati; phylum Bacillota; class Bacilli; order Lactobacillales; family Streptococcaceae; genus Streptococcus; species Streptococcus sp. HMSC065H07. The sequence goes on along the minus strand of NZ_KV832029.1, from coordinate 45,055 downwards.
TCTACGTGAACACTCGTAGCCAAGGCTTTGGTGATGAGGTTAAACGCCGTATCATGCTTGGTACCTTTAGTTTGTCATCTGGTTACTACGATGCTTACTACAAGAAAGCTGGTCAAGTTCGTACTCTCATTATCCAAGACTTCGAAAAAGTTTTTGCGGATTATGACCTTATCCTTGGTCCAACAGCTCCAAGTGTAGCCTTTGATTTGGATTCGCTCAACCATGATCCGGTTGCCATGTACTTGGCTGACCTCTTGACCATTCCAGTTAACTTGGCAGGTCTTCCAGGGATTTCGATTCCTGCAGGTTTTGCGCAAGGTCTTCCAGTTGGTTTGCAGTTGATCGGTCCTAAGTATTCTGAAGAAACCATCTACCAAGCTGCAGCTGCCTTTGAAGCAACGACGGATTACCACAAGCAACAACCCCTTATTTTCGGAGGTGACAATTAATGAACTTTGAAACAGTCATCGGACTTGAAGTCCACGTTGAATTGAATACAAACTCAAAAATTTTCTCACCAACCTCTGCTCACTTTGGGAACGAGCAAAATGCCAATACCAATGTGATTGACTGGTCTTTCCCAGGTGTGCTTCCTGTCTTGAACAAGGGTGTTGTGGATGCTGGTATCAAGGCTGCCTTGGCCTTGAATATGGATATCCATCAGCATATGCACTTTGACCGTAAGAACTATTTCTACCCTGATAATCCAAAGGCCTACCAAATTTCGCAATTTGATGAGCCAATCGGATATAACGGTTGGATTGAAGTGCAATTGGAAGACGGCTCAACTAAGAAAATTGGGATTGAACGTGCCCACTTGGAAGAAGATGCCGGTAAAAACACCCACGGAACAGATGGATTCTCTTACGTAGACCTTAACCGTCAAGGGGTACCATTGATTGAAATCGTATCTGAAGCAGATATGCGTTCTCCAGAAGAAGCCTACGCTTATTTGACAGCTTTGAAAGAAGTCATCCAGTACACAGGTATTTCAGACGTCAAGATGGAAGAAGGGTCTATGCGTGTAGATGCCAACATTTCCCTTCGCCCATACGGTCAAGAGGAATTTGGTACCAAGACAGAGTTGAAAAACTTGAATTCCTTCTCAAACGTCCGTAAAGGTCTTGAATACGAAGTGCAACGCCAAGCGAAAATCTTGCGTTCAGGTGGTGTCATTCGTCAAGAAACACGCCGTTATGATGAAGCTAATAAGAGTACTATCCTTATGCGTGTCAAAGAAGGAGCAGCGGATTACCGTTACTTCCCAGAACCAGACCTTCCATTGTTTGAAATCTCAGATGAGTGGATTGAGGAAATGCGTACTGAGTTGCCAGAGTTTCCAAAAGACCGTCGTGCTCGCTACGTGGCAGAGCTTGGTTTGTCTGACTATGATGCCAACCAATTGACAGCTACGAAAGTTACTTCAGACTTCTTTGAAGCAGCCGTAGCCCTTGGTGGCGATGCCAAACAAGTGTCTAACTGGCTCCAAGGTGAAGTCGCGCAATTCTTGAACGCAGAAGGCAAAACGCTGGAAGAAATCCAATTGACACCAGAAAACTTGGTCGAAATGATTGCCATCATCGAAGATGGAACCATTTCATCTAAGATTGCCAAGAAAGTCTTCGTTCACTTGGCGAAAAACGGTGGCGGTGCGCGTGAATACGTCGAAAAAGCTGGTTTGGTACAGATTTCGGACCCTGAAGTCTTGATCCCAATCATTCACCAAGTCTTTGCAGACAACGAAGCGGCCGTAGCCGACTTCAAGTCAGGTAAACGTAACGCTGACAAGGCCTTCACCGGCTTCCTCATGAAAGCAACCAAAGGCCAAGCCAACCCACAAGTAGCCCTCAAGTTACTTGCCCAAGAATTGGCTAAGTTGAAAGAAGAGTAATAGATAAAGAACCAGCCGAAAGGTTGGTTTTTTCTTTGCATTATTTGTGTTAGACTAGTTGGGAATATTTTTATAGAAGATTTCAGGAGCAAGCAATGAACAAATTCTTAAGAGTCTTATTTATCCTAGTAATCCTTGCCATGACTGGTGCCATTATTTTTCAGCTATTCTTTCCCACCTATATGGGAAGTCATTCGGGTTACGGTATTTCAGTTGGATGGCAGAGGGAGATTGGTATTTGGAATGTGGCGGTTCTGGTCATCCTCCTTGCCGTTAACCTAAAGTACGATTGGTTTTATCTGAGAGCAGTTCTGATTGCTTTGATTCTGGGAGGCCTAGGTATTGGAACCAATCATTTCCTTAGCTATCTTCAATACCATCACTCTGTTAATGCTGTTGGAGCTTTTGAGAATTATCTTTTAGTTCTTGGCTGGATTGTCGGTTGGTGGATAGAGCATTCCTCAAGAAAAACAGTTTAATTTTTCTGAAGTAATCGTCTGACATACAACTCCCTATGTTATAATAAATAGGCATTATCATAATCGAGGAAAACACATGTCTAAACAATTAAAAGGTAGTCTGATGGTCATAACTGCTGGGATTGCCTGGGGAGTCTCAGGGGTTTCTGGTCAATACTTGATGGCTCATGGGGTTAATGTCAATCTTTTGACGAGTTTACGTTTAATTCTGGCTGGTACTTTACTAACGGCTTCGGTCTTTTTTAGGCAGCGAGACAAATTAGTGCAAGCGATTAAAGATAAGAAAACCTTAGTAAGTATCGTTTTATTTGCTCTCTTTGGTCTGGTCTTGAATCAATATGCCTATCTTAGTGCTATTCAGTACACCAACGCTGGAACTGCGACAGTCTTACAGTATGTCACACCAGTCCTTATTCTGGCTTTTGTGTGTGCTAAGAACCGCAGATTTCCAACGGTTTCAGAGCTTGTGGCGATTATCATGGCTATTGCGGGAACTTTTATCATCGCCACGCATGGTCAGGTGACAGAGCTAGCCATCACACCTATTGGTTTGTTCTGGGGCCTCTTTTCGGCGGTCACCTATGCACTCTATATCCTACTGCCTGCTAAGGCTATTGAAAAGTGGGGCAGTCTGATTGTCATCGGTCTAGGAATGTTACTCGGTGGTCTAGTCTTTCCAATTGCTATCCAAGCCTGGAAGTATGAGTTACCCTTGACTGGTGGAAATCTTTTAGCACTCTTTGGGTTGGTCTTCATCGGGACAGTCTTTGCTTATACAGTTTTCCTCAAGGGTACGACCATGGTTGGTGCTGTAAAAGGAAGTCTCTTAGCATCGGTAGAACCAGTGGCATCGGTCATTTTAACGGTCTTAATCATGGGTGATCACTTCTTTGCCATTGATGTGCTTGGAATGATTTTAATTGTTCTTGCCGTTATCCTCATTTCGCTTAAGGATTTAGTAGCCCTTAAAAAACAAGAGAAAATTCAAAGATAAAGATAGAGCCCAAGTGATTGTGGCTCTTTTTCGATACCGTTGTGTCAAAGATGTTCTTAAAAAATAGGACTTAAGTCCCACACATAAACCTTAAAAATATGGTAGAATAAGAGGTAAACTAACATTTTGGAGAGAAAATGAGTATAGACGATTACAGGCCCCATTTTATGGTGGAGGCTGTTTATGATTTGAAACCTGACCAGCTACGTGAACACGGTATTCGTGCTGTCTTGGTCGATTTGGATAATACCTTGATTGCTTGGAACAACCCTGATGGGACTCCAGAGCTACGTGCTTGGTTAGATGAGATGACAGAGGCTGACATTCCAGTGGTTGTGGTCTCTAACAATAAACATGAACGTGTTGAACGTGCGGTTGCCAATTTCCATGTGGATTTCGTGAGTCGTGCCATGAAACCTTTTACGAAAGGGATTAATGAAGCGATTGAACGTTACCACTTTAACCGTGACGAGGTCGTTATGGTAGGAGATCAGCTCATGACTGACATCAGAGCTAGCCACCGAGCTGGCATTCGCTCGATTTTGGTTAAGCCCTTGGTACAATCAGATGCTTGGGTAACCAAGTTTAATCGTTGGCGTGAGCGTCGCATGTGGAAAAAGATTGAAAAAGCATATGGTCCAATGACCTTTAACAAAGGAATTTAATGGAAGAATTATTTTGTATTGGCTGTGGAGCCCAAATTCAAACAGAAGATAAAGAAAAGGCTGGTTACACACCCGCTAGCTCTATAAAAAAAGCTGAAGAAACAGGTGAGTTGTACTGTCAACGTTGTTTCCGCCTTCGTCATTACAATGAAATTGTGGATGTCCACATCACAGATGATGAATTTTTAAAATTGCTTCATGAAGTTGGAGACAGTGATGCCCTCGTTGTCAATGTTGTTGATATTTTCGATTTTAATGGATCAATCATTCCAGGCTTGTCACGCTTTGTTTCTGGTAATGATGTGCTCTTGGTCGGAAATAAAAAGGATATCCTACCTAAATCTGTTAAAGATGGTAAGGTAACTCAATGGTTGACAGAACGTGCCCATGAAGAAGGCATGCGTCCCGTGGATGTCATGTTGACGTCTGCCCAAAATCATCACGCCATTAAAGAGTTGATTCAGCGTATTGAAAAACTCCGTAAGGGTCGTGATGTCTATGTTGTCGGTGTGACGAATGTTGGTAAATCAACCTTAATTAATGCGATTATCAAGGAAATTACAGGTGATAAAGATATTATCACGACATCTCGTTTCCCAGGAACGACCCTTGATAAGATTGAAATTCCTTTGGATGATGGTACTTACATTTTTGATACACCAGGAATCATCCACCGCCACCAGATGGCACACTATCTGTCAGCGAAGGACCTCAAGTACGTTAGTCCGAAGAAGGAAATTAAGCCAAAAACTTACCAGTTAAATGCAGGTCAAACCCTATTCCTAGGTGGTCTTGGACGATTTGACTTTATTGATGGGAATAAGCAAGGTTTTACAGCCTTCTTTGATAATAACTTGAAGCTTCATCGTACCAAACTTGAAGGCGCAGATGCCTTCTATGATAAGCATGTTGGAAGTCTTCTCGTGCCTCCTGGACCAAAGGATCTGGCTGATTTTCCAAAACTTGTTCGTCACGAATTTACTGTCAAAGATAAGACAGACATTGTCTTCTCGGGATTAGGTTGGATTCGTGTCCAAGGAAAAGCTGAACAACCAACCATCGTTGCTGCCTGGGCGCCAGAAGGCGTTGGCGTCGTCGTACGAAAAGCGATTATTTAAACTTAATAAAGTAGTTAAAAGCATAAAAGCGTCTTTTCAATGAACATGAAGTTTGCCTAGATTTACGTCATGAGCAAACGATGTGTTTTTCGCTATGATAGTAATCCGAGTTACATTTTATGTTACTTGGATTCGGAATTTTTGAGACCTTAGGCTCAAAAATTAGCTATAAAACCGAAGGTTTGCTAGCGTCCGCATCACCCTAGAAAAACAGCAAAAAAAATAAAAGGAATAAACATGTCATTAACATCAAAACAACGTGCCTTCCTCAAATCGGAAGCACACACACTTAAACCTATTGTACAAATCGGGAAAAACGGTCTTAACGACCACATCAAAACTAGCGTTCGTAACGCTCTTGATGCCCGTGAATTGATTAAAGTAACCCTACTCCAAAATACTATGGAAGATATCCATGAAGTTGCTGAAATCTTGGAAGAAGAAATTGGTTGTGATACAGTCCTTAAGATTGGACGTATCTTGATTCTCTATAAAGAATCAGCTAAAAAAGAAAATCGTAAGTTGTCACCAAAGGTCAAAGCAATCCAAAAATAGTTGCCGACTTTGCTTGGTGAAGGACAAACTAAGGTATAGGAACACTTTTGAAGCATTAAAGCTAGCCTTAAGTCAGTTGTATAATGCTTGAGAAAGAGGAGGCGTACATGGCACTAGATCTCGTAACCCCATTTACAAAGGTTCAACTAGAGGAAGAAATCAAAGATACAGGCCGTAAGCAAGTGGGAATATTAGGTGGAAATTTCAATCCTGTTCATAATGCCCACTTGGTTGTTGCTGATCAGGTACGTCAGCAGTTAGGTCTCGATGAAGTTCTTCTCATGCCTGAATATGAGCCACCTCATGTCGATAAAAAAGAGACCATTGATGAAAAACACCGCCTTAATATGCTTATGTTGGCTATTAACGGTATCGAAGGATTGGACATCGAAACCATTGAGTTGGAACGTAAGGGAATCAGCTATACATATGACACCATGAAGCTCTTGACAGAGGCTAATCCTGATACGGATTATTACTTTATTATTGGAGCGGATATGGTCGAATACCTACCTAAGTGGCATCGTATTGATGAACTTATCGAGATGGTCCAATTTGTTGGTGTTCAGCGTCCTAAGTATAAGGCTGGAACCTCTTACCCAGTTATTTGGGTGGATGTTCCCCTTATGGATATTAGTTCAAGTGCAGTCAGAGCTTACATTAAGAAGGATCGCACACCTAACTTTATGGTGCCACAGTCTGTACTTGCCTACATCAAGAAAGCGGGGCTCTATAAATGACCTATGAAAAATATCTAGACTATTCTCGTGAAGAACTTCTTGAAAAGATTCGAGCGGTCATGAGCCCTAAACGCTTTAATCATGTCCTGGGTGTTGAGCGAGCTGCTATTGCTCTTGCTGAAAAGTACGGATATGATACTGAGAAAGCCGGATTGGCTGGTTTGCTTCATGATTATGCCAAGGAACTCCCAGATCAGGAATTCTTGGGGCTTATTGATAAATATAAGCTTGATCCTGAATTGAAACAATGGGGAAACAATGTCTGGCATGGCATGGTTGGGATTTATAAAATCCAAGAAGATTTGGGATTGACTGATTCCGAAATTCTACGCAGTATTGAAATCCATACCGTCGGAAGCCATGAAATGTCAACCCTAGATAAGATAGTCTATGTGGCTGATTATATTGAGCATAACCGTAATTTCCCTTTGGTAGAGGAAGCTAGACAAGTAGCAGAGCAATCCTTAGATAAGGCCGTTGCTTTTGAGACAGTCCATACGGTAGAACACTTGGCTCATCAGGCCTTGCCGATTTTCCCACAAACCCTGGAAACCTATAATGCTTTTGTGAAATACTTGAAAGATTAATAACAAATTACTGGAGAATATCATTGACTAAAGAAGAATTACTTGAATTGGTTGTCAAAGCTGCTGATGAAAAGCGAGCTGAAGACATTGTTGCCCTTGATTTGTACGGCCTTACAAGCCTAACAGATTACTTTGTTATTTTGAGTGCAATGAATAGCCGTCAGTTGGAAGCTATTGCTGACAACATTCGTGAAAAAGTGAAAGAAGCTGGCCTTGATGCTAGCCACATGGAAGGTGACAACAAGGGTGGTTGGATTCTTTTGGATCTTAACGACGTCGTTGTCCACATCTTTACAGAAGATGAACGTGCTCACTATAACCTTGAAAAACTCTGGCATGAAGCACCAATGGTGGATGTGTCAGCTTATTTGGCATAAAAATTGAACTCAGTTGGCGACAACTGGGTTTTGTTGCTTAAACTAAAGATTTAATAGGAAGGATAGAGCCTTGTGTTTAGTTGGTTTGTTAACTGAACACGAGCTAAAGGCAGTGAGAAAAAGATAAACTTTCTTTGTGTCAGGTGATACGGCAGAAAGTTTCCTATTTTCTCTGTGCTTTTGACGCTCTTTGTATCTTGATTTATGGCTACTTATGAAACTTTTGCGGCGGTATACGACGCTGTTATGGATGATAGTCTTTACGATTTGTGGACGGATTTTTCACTCCGTCATTTGCCAAAGACTAAGGATAAAAAGAAATTGCTTGAATTGGCTTGTGGAACTGGAATTCAGTCTGTACGCTTTTCTCAAGCTGGTTTCGATGTAACTGGACTCGATTTGAGTGCTGATATGTTGAAGATTGCTGAGAAGCGAGCAGCTTCTGCCAAACAGAAAATTGACTTTATTGAAGGCAACATGTTGGATTTATCGCAAGCGGGCAAGTATGACTTTGTGACCTGCTACTCAGATTCAATCTGCTATATGCAGGACGAAGTAGAAGTCGGAGACGTCTTCAAAGAGGTTTACAATGCCCTCAATGAGGATGGCGTCTTCATCTTTGATGTGCACTCAACCTATCAGACGGATGAGGTTTTCCCTGGCTATTCCTACCATGAAAATGCAGAAGACTTTGCTATGCTTTGGGATACCTATGAGGATGCGGCACCACATTCTATTGTCCATGAATTGACCTTCTTTGTCCAAGAGGAAGATGGAAGCTTTAGCCGACATGATGAGGTCCATGAGGAGCGTACCTATGAGGTCTTGACTTATGATATCTTGTTGGAGCAAGCTGGCTTCAAATCTTTCAAACTTTACGCTGATTTCGAGGATAAGGAGCCGACTGAAACTAGTGCACGTTGGTTCTTTGTGGCGCAAAAGTAAGAACCTATGAGAGTTACAGGTATTATTGCTGAGTTCAATCCTTTTCATAACGGTCACAAGTATCTCTTGGATCAGGCTGAAGGTGTAAAAATTGTTGCTATGTCTGGGAACTTTGTTCAGCGAGGTGAGCCAGCTATTGTGGATAAGTGGACTAGGGCTCAGATGGCTTTGGAAAATGGGGCAGACCTCGTGGTTGAGTTGCCTTTCTTTACGTCAGTTCAGTCTGCTGATTATTTTGCTGCTGGAGCCGTCGAAATCTTGTCCCGACTGGGAATTGATAGCCTTACTTTTGGCACGGAAGAAGTCCTAGACTACCAGGCGATAGCAGATGTCTATGCTGAAAAGTCAGAGGAAATGGAAGACTTTGTGGAAAGTTTGCCTAGTGATTTGTCTTATCCACAGAAGACGCAAAAAATGTGGGAAAAGTTTGCTGGTGTGGACTTTACTGGCAATACCCCCAACCATATTCTAGGATTAGCCTATGCCAAAGCTTGTGTTGGTAAGGGTATTAAGTTGACTCCTATCCAGAGACAAGGAGCTGGCTATCATTCCTCAGACAAGGAAGTATCTTTCGCCTCAGCGACCAGTCTACGTCTCCACAAGCAAGATAGTGATTTTGTGGATAAGTTCATGCCCAACAGCAAACTTTTTCAGACTTCTCCACAGGTCTCTTGGGATAATTATTTCCAATTGCTGATTTATCAGATTTTTACAAATCCTGATTTGACTAGTGTTTTCCAGGTGAATGAAGAGATTGCTAGTCGTCTAAAGGCTGCTATCCGTGAGGTTTCTTCTGTGGAGGAACTCGTGGATAAGGTGGCGACCAAACGATATACAAAGGCACGGGTACGTCGTATTTTGACCTATATTCTGGTTGGAGCTGTAGATAATCCTTTACCCCAGGCTGTTCATGTTCTTGGATTTTCTCAAAAAGGGCAGGCTCATCTCAAATCTGTGAAAAAGTCTGTGGATATAGTGGCTCGGATTGGAAGGGAGCCTTGGGATATTCTTACACAACAAGCGGATAATGTTTATCAATTAGGTAATCCCGAGCTTTCCGAACAAAACTTCGGACGCATACCGCATAGAGTAAAATAGCTTTATAGAAGGTCTACCTCTGGTAGGCTTTTTTGCTTCTTTTTCGAATAAATGTAATAGAAAGGATAAACTTGTACAAGTTCCTGACAATTTTATCCTTTTGGTATATAATAAAAGAAAAGAGGAAAATGAGGTATGCTGATGGAAGCAGTCGTCTATTCAACGTTTCGAAATCATTTAAAGGATTATATGAAGAAGGTTAATGATGAGTTTGAACCTCTAGCTGTAGTCAATAAAAATCCTGATGAAGATATTGTAGTGGTCTCAAAGAGTGAATGGGATAGCATTCAAGAAACATTGCGTATTGTTCAAAATAAAGAACTATCAGACAAGGTTTTAAGAGGAATGGCTCAGGTACGTGCTGGAGAGACTCAAGAACATGCAATAAAGGAGTAGGAAATGTTACTCACTTTTACTGAAGATGCATGGACAGATTATTGTTATTGGCAAAATCAAGATAGGAAGACCCTCAAGCGAATCAATAAATTAATTAAAGACATTCAACGGGATCCTTTTTCAGGTATTGGGAAGCCAGAACCCTTAAAGTATGACTTTCAAGGAGCTTGGTCTCGACGAATTGATGCTGAAAATCGTTTGATTTATATGATTGATGGTAAGAGCGTCGCTTTTCTATCTTTTAAAGATCATTATTAGGTCTACCTCTAGTAGGCTTTTTTACTTTTCGGAAAATATTCTTAAAAAGGTCAAAAAAGATCAAATAAAACTATTGACCTTTACTGACTAATAGTGTATGATAGTTACATAAGGATTTATCTTCCTTATAAATCTTGTGGCGTGGGTTAGTTCCTTGTAAAAAGGTAATTATAGCTTGGCTACAAAAAAATGATAACAAAGGTCAAAAAAAGTCAAAAAAACTATTGACTATTACTGACCAATGTTGTACAATATAAACATAAGGAAATGAAATCCTTATGAAGGCTGTGTAAATAGCCCATATACCAATAAAAAAGTCTTGCAGCTAGTCTGCAAAAATTTTCATCTGAAAGGTCAGTAAAAGTCAAAACCAAATTCTTGACCTGATCAAATGAAAGGTATATGATAAAACTATAAGGAAAAAGGATTCCTTGATATTCAAGTTTCTTTCTGAAAAAACTATTTATAGTTTCGAAAGGGGCTTGGAAGTTAGCTATATTGAGAGATTCACAGAAAGAAGGTGGCTCTTATGCTAAATGACAATTTGTTTAAGACTGAGAAAGTTCTCAGTCTCCTACCAAGAGCAAAACCTGAAATTATTAGAAGAGTAGTTGAAGCTACTAAAAATTTTTAGGGTTTTGGTCAGTAAAAGTCAAAACTTACACATTAACATAAAAAATAACATTTAAAAAATTTCACAAGAAAACACAAAACGAGGTAATTATATGAACAACAACTTTAACAATATGGACGATCTTTTCAATCAATTGATGGGGAACATGGGTGGTTACCGTTCAGAAAACCGTCGCTACATGATTAACGGTCGTGAAGTGACACCTGAAGAATTTGCTATCTACCGTCAAACAGGTCAATTGCCTAGTAATGAAGGTGAAGCAGTGAACCCAACTCAACATCAAGGTAAAGGACCTAAACAAGATGGTATTCTTGCTAAACTTGGTCGTAACTTGACTGAAGAAGCTCGCGAAGGTAAATTGGATCCTGTTATCGGACGTAACAAAGAAATCCAAGAAGCTTGCGAAATCTTGGCTCGTCGTACCAAGAATAACCCAGTCCTTGTCGGGGACGCTGGTGTTGGTAAAACAGCTGTAGTTGAAGGTTTGGCTCAAGCTATCGTTAATGGTGATGTCCCAGCTGCTATCAAGAACAAAGAAATCATCTCAATTGATATTTCTGGACTTGAAGCTGGTACTCAATACCGTGGTAGCTTTGAAGAAAACATTCAAAACTTGGTAAATGAAGTCAAAGAAGCTGGAAATATCATTCTCTTCTTCGATGAAATCCACCAAATTCTTGGTGCCGGAAGCACTGGCGATGGTCAAGGATCTAAAGGTCTTGCTGATATCTTGAAACCTGCTCTTTCACGTGGTGAATTGACAGTGATTGGTGCAACAACTCAGGATGAATACCGTAACACTATCTTGAAGAACGCTGCTCTTGCGCGTCGTTTCAACGAAGTTAAGGTTAATGCTCCATCTGCTGAAGATACCTTCAAGATTCTCCAAGGTATCCGTGATCTTTATGAAAAACACCATAATGTTATCTTGCCAGATGATGTCTTGAAAGCAGCAGTAGATTTCTCTGTCCAATACATTCCACAACGTAGCTTGCCAGATAAGGCTATCGACCTTGTCGATGTAACAGCTGCTCACTTGGCTGCTCAACACCCAGTGACTGATGTGAATGCTGTTGAACATGAAATCGAAGAAGAAAAAGCTAAACAAGAAGCTGCAGCTGCCAAAGAAGACTACGAAGCAGCTCTAAACGCTAAAGTTCGTATTGAAGAACTTGAAAAGAAAATTGCTAACCATACAGAAGACCTTAAAGTCACAGCAACTGTTAACGATGTGGCTGAATCTGTAGAACGTATGACTGGTATTCCAGTGTCACAAATGGGTGCAACTGATATCGAACGTTTGAAAGATATGGGTCACCGTTTGCAAACTAAGGTTATCGGTCAAGATAAAGCCGTTGAAGCAGTGGCACGTGCCATCCGTCGTAACCGTGCAGGATTTGACGAAGGTAACCGTCCAATCGGTAGCTTCCTCTTTGTAGGACCTACTGGTGTTGGTAAAACTGAGTTGGCTAAACAATTGGCTCTTGATATGTTCGGAACTAAAGATGCTATCATCCGTTTGGACATGTCAGAATACAGCGACCGCACAGCCGTTTCTAAATTGATTGGTACAACAGCTGGTTATGTTGGTTATGATGACAATAGCAATACTTTGACAGAACGTGTTCGCCGTAACCCTTACTCAATCGTCCTTCTTGACGAAATTGAAAAGGCTGACCCTCAAGTTATCACTCTCCTTCTCCAAGTTTTGGATGATGGTCGTTTGACAGATGGTCAAGGTAACACTGTAAACTTCAAGAATACTGTGATTATCGCAACTTCAAACGCTGGCTTTGGCTATGAAGCTAACTTGACAGAAGATGCTGATAAACCAGAACTTATGGATCGTTTGAAACCTTACTTCCGTCCAGAATTCCTTAACCGTTTCAATGCTGTCATCGAATTCTCACACTTGAGCAAAGAAGATCTTTCTAAGATTGTAGACCTTATGTTGGTTGAAGTTAACAAGACTCTTTCTAAGAAAGACATTGACTTGGCAGTTAGCGAAGCTGCTAAAGAATACATGACTGAAGAAGGCTACGATGAAGTCATGGGTGTTCGTCCACTCCGTCGTGTGGTTGAACAACAAATCCGTGACAAAGTCACAGACTTCCACTTGGATAACCTTGATGCTAAACACCTAGAAGCTGATATGGAAGACGGTGTCTTGGTTATCAAAGAAAAAGATGCTGAATAAGAAGCATAAAACCTCCTAATCCTATTTATGAAGCAGAGATGTTAGACGTCTCTGCTTTTTTTATGTTAATTGAATTATCAAAAAATAACTATTTTTTAAACAAATGTTTTATCTTAAAGAAACTGTTAGAAAATTATTGAAGGTATTGGAAAAGTCTTGACAATCAATATAAAAATATTATATTAATAACATGGAGGTATCAAGATGAAGTTTGAATACTTAGATACAAGCATTGATAAGGTTATTGATAGTCCTTATATAACAATAAAAACAACATACAAAGAGGCTTTGGATCATTTATTTCCATTAATTGATAGACTAGAGTTTCAACGAAATACATTGAAAAAGACTCAATACGAGAGATTAAGAGATGATATCATTGTTGGTTGTGTGATGCCGCCTATAACCATCGCATTTGATGACATCTCGATTTTAGACAATTACAATGATTGTAAGGATAATAAGGAGAAAATTGTTGAACTTTTGTCAGAAAAAATAGCAAATGGTTTTATTTTAGATGGTATACAGAGATTGAACACACTGAAAGATGCATCTTCTGACCAGAAATTCGATGAAGAGGGTGTATTGTATGCTTCAATAATCTTATCTGATTCTATGAATAAATTGTTATATCGTATGATTATTTTGAATAATGGTCAAAAACCAATGTCAGTTCGTCATCAGATTGAGATTTTACTAAATAATACTGTTGGAAAGTTAAAGTTAGACGATGACTATAAGGATTATATATTTACTGAAAAAGCATCTGTTAGGAATGATGGAATTAGAAAAATCAAGCAAGATGTGCTTTCTAAAGCTTTATTAGCATATTCTTCTTCTTCTATTGAAATCGATAATCAAAAAATAATAGAAGATAAATTGAATGAAATTATTTCTAGGAAAGTAGTTTCTTCAAATTTAAAAGATTCTAATGTTGATTTTGAGAAACTGTTAAAGTGGTTAATCGGTATGTTAGAAAAGGCTCCCACGGATGTTGAAAAAGAGAAGTTAGTTAAATGGTTTAATAATGAAAATAATTTGATAGGTTTATTTGTTGGGGTTTCAAAGAATAATGCAATTATTGACATGGGAATTGAAGAATTTCTCAGGTTAAGGGATAATATTGAGACAGCTATTTCGTATTTGAATATCTCAAAAATTAAGTTAGGAAAATTTCGTCGAAGTATAGTTTCAGATTTTTCTAAGGATTTTGAAATATATTCGAAAGAAGCGGAAGACCAAATTAATGACTATTTAATTGAAGATTTAAAAAATTAGAGAAGACGAATATGTTTTATTTTATTGAAAATCCCAGTTTATATCATAAGATAGAAAATCTTGATTTCTTGAAAGAAGAGTTTTCTAAAGAAGAAATTCGAAATAAATTCTTCTTTACTTATGATGAAGATTATCCGGTTAATGATAAAGCTAATAATTTGCTACTAGTTATTATGAGGATTTTGAGTGGAAATTTAAGTATAAAATATATAAGGAACCCAGAAGATGAGATAATAATCAAAACTTCCAATTCATTATCAAAGCTATTTTTAGTCGATAATTCTGTACATTATGAATATGAGTTAGAAAATACCGAAGAAGATTTAGAAAAAATATACGAGGATTTATCTGACTTTGTTGAGGAATTTTATAAAAATAATCAGGATTTGTTAGGGGCTGAATACGATACGAATAAAGTTTTTTATTCAAACATGCTTATTAATTTGGTTAATTATTACTACCAGTCCTACCGGGAGTCACATTTTGCGGCCTTTGTATTTTTGTATAGGATGTACGAATTCATATCATTTATTCTACCTTTAGTATTTACACATTATTCTGATGATTATTCTGAAACTTATAAACAATTGAAAGCTATTTTTGATGATAACGTTGGTGCGGAATTGAGCTTCTTTAAGTCGTTTATATCGAAGGTTTATTTAAAGAGAGATCAGAGTTTAAGTTGTGACGGGCTAGAAGATTTAGAAGCTTATTGTTATGAGATTCAATTAGGGGAAGATTTAGATAAAGAATTTTCTATTTTTTGGAATAAATTTGTTAATAATCAAAAGAAGAAAAATCAGAAACTTATTGAGAATTTACTATCTAAAACCGTAGATAAATCCTATAATATTTCGAGTAAAGAAGATATTTTAAAAATTAATGTATTAGATGTTCATGATTTATTTGTTGAGTTGAGAAATAAAACTTGTCATTATAAGATAAACCATAGTGATTCTATGAATTTTAATAATTGTACTTTTGATGAGTTGTTCGAAAAGTTGAACCCTATGTTTTTAAATTGGGTTGCTAGAATTTTAAATTTTGTAGTATTATCATCTGTAAATAGGAGAGTAGATTTATTGTAGTGAGTTTATATTGATTTATATTGATATAGTATGCTAACAGTTTATGTTTAATGATTGACTTGGCAGTTAGCGAAGCTGCTAAAGAATACATGACTGAAGAAGGCTACGATGAAGTCATGGGTGTTCGTCCACTCCGTCGTGTGGTTGAACAACAAATCCGTGACAAAGTCACAGACTTCCACTTGGATAACCTTGATGCTAAACACCTAGAAGCTGATATGGAAGACGGTGTCTTGGTTATCAAAGAAAAAGATGCTGAATAAGAAGCATAAAACCTCCTAATCCTATTTATGAAGCAGAGATATTAGATATCTCTGCTTTTCTTTTTTATAAATTTTTTAGACTTTCCTTGGGTGCTACGGACGGAAGCGACTTCCTAGCGGAATTCCATTCCTAAGATTTGAGCCTGAGTCTCAAATCTTCCGAGTGATAGAAGCAATATTGTTTTAGCACAGGGGAAAGTCTTGCTTTGTGTATAGTTGTGACTTTTATATTTATTCTTAAATATAAAATGAGATAAAATTGTTTAAATTATGATAATATGATAAATAGTTAAAAATATATTCTATTTTCAAGAAAGCGTTGACAACGCATTCATATCGCTATATAATTTTTGTGTAAAATTAAATTTTAGTTAGTGATTTCTTGGGTTTAATATTACAATCTTTTGTTATTTGATAAGGAGAAATAATGTTAAAAGTAGTTTTATGGATTTTGGCTATTCTACTTCTTGTAGGAGTAGCAATGTTGAACCCCCTAATTGCAGCTGGGATTGTAATTTTAGCACTGTTGGTCCAGTTGTTTTTGAAGAAGTAGGAGAATGTGAATGAAATTAGTTAAAAAGTTTTTTAAAACAAAGATTTTACTTTGGAAAGTAGTCGGTATTGGACTTATTGCTTTACTGGGTTTAGTTTTAGGATTATATATTAGTTTTTCTAAAGCCAATAGTGAATCGAACCAAACTACAAATACATACTCGACAATAAAAAAAATTGAAAAAGTTCAAGAAGTGGTTTTGTTAAATGTTGGTATACAGAAAGTTAAGACAATTAAAGATAATACAAAGTTATTTGGTACAAAATTTGTAATTCCTGGTTCTGAAAAGAGAGCGATTATTATTCTCAACTATACTGCAAAATTCGGTATCAAAAAAGGTGTTTCTATTAGTAAAGAAGGTGAACACCATTATCTCGTGACTTTGTCTAAGTTTGAATCCATTGGTGTAGGACTAGATAAAGATAATCCATATCAATTATATGACACTAGTGGGGGTATATTGAGTGCTTCAACCCCTAATATTGATACTGGTAAGGCAGTAGCAGAAGGATTTTCTAATAAGGAACAGGAATCTTATTTAAACGAGCACAGAAGTATAATAGAGGAGTCAGCAGAAAAATATTATACTTCGCTGATCAAATCAATCGATTCTGAAGCAACAGTAACAGTTCAAAGTAAAAAATAAATTTTAGGAGAAAATATTATGAAAAAGTTAATCACATTTGTTCTTTTGATGTTCGTTGGTATCGGATTAGTGGGATGCCAAAATGATAGTAAAAAGTCAGAGGGAAATCCAAAAGTAAAACAATCAAAGGTTCATACTGCTAAATCAGATCCTTTCCAAAAACTTATTGATAGCTCTAAATCTACAGATGAAATTTATGTTACTGATGATATTACTGTAGGCAAAAAAGGTGATGTTGAGCCGGGAATCTATGATATTGAAGTTACGGGTGGTTCAGGGAATATTTTAGGAACAAGAAAGTCTGAAGATGGTCTTTTTATAAACTTTGTTGCAGGTGCAGTTGGGAATATTACAAATGATGCTTCAAAGATTAGACTTATTTTATTTGATGGAGACACTCTTCAATTACAAAATATTTCTAAAGTAAAATTTAATGCAGTACCTGAGGAAGTTGAGCCGAGTAATGAACTTGGTCAGGGAGAATTTATTGTAGGTAGAGATATTAAGGAAGGAACCTACAAATTAAGTACTAACGTTAATCTTAATCCAGAATTTAGTAATCTTGGTTGGAGTATCACTATTGAAGATTTAGATTCAAATACTTCAAAAAGCCAAGAATATAATCCAGGCAATACAGATGTTGTTGTTAAATTAAAGAAAAATCAAGTCCTAAGTATTAATTATAGTGGAGTTGACGAGTCAACAAAGGCTGACGATGCTAAATTAATTTTTACAGAGTACAAGTAGTTGTCGATTTTTAATCAGCAAAAAAGGTAAGTAGCTTATGCTACTTACCTTTATTCTTTATCCTCACCCTGATATTTTTTCAAGCGTTCTTGGATGATGTTGAGTCGGGGTTCGAGGTCTTTTTTGAAGACGCGTTTTTTATAGTTGAGGTCTTGTTTGATGTCAGCGAGAACAAGGTTTTGTTCCTTGATGATGTCAAGGTTGCGTTTGATATTGTCCAGATCGTGAGAGATATTTTCTCGAGATTGGTTAAGGTCTAGGAGTTCTTCCTTGATGTCTTCACGTCGTGTGTAAGCGTAGTAGGCACCATAGGCGAGGGCTCCAAGAGCTAGATAGCGTCCGATTTTCATTCTGTTACCTCTTTAGCAATGCTGTCAGCAAGGTTGGCAAGGGCAGCAAAGTCAGGTTCATGTTCATCAAAGCTCATGTGGATACCGTCATCTGCACCGTAACGAGGAACGAGGTGGATGTGGGCGTGGAAGACGGTTTGTCCAGCAACTTCTTCGTTGTTATTAAGGATATTCATGCCGATAGCTCCAGTCGCTTTTTGCACGGCACGGGCAATTTTTGGAACACGGCTAAAGACAGTCTCAGCAGTCTCAGCAGACATTTCCAAAATGTTGCGAACGTGTTCTTTAGGAATGACCAAGGTATGTCCTTTTGTAGCTTGTGAGATATCGAGGAAGGCTAAGACCTTGTCGTCCTCGTAGACTTTTGATGATGGGATTTCCCCAGATATAATTTTACAGAAAATACAATTATCCATAATAACGACCTTTCCATGAGTTTTTGTTATAATAGATTATATCATACCAAAGAGAGAAAAGATAATGCTTAAATTAGAAAAGGTGACGGGTGGTTACGCTAATATTCCCGTCCTAAAAGATGTGACCTTTGAGGTGGCTGATGGTGAATTGGTTGGTCTCATCGGTCTTAATGGTGCTGGAAAATCAACAACAATTAACGAGATTATTGGTCTCTTAACACCCTATGGGGGACAGATTGCCATCGATGGGTTAACCATTCAGCAAGATTCAGCCAGCTATCGTCAGAGGATTGGTTACATCCCTGAAACGCCAAGCCTCTATGAAGAGTTGACGCTTCGTGAACATTTGGAAACGGTGTTGATGGCCTATGGTCTTGATGTGACTGAGGGGATGGCACGTGCAGACAAGTACCTCAAGCTCTTTCGTTTAGATGAAAAATTAGATTGGTTCCCGACTCAGTTTTCAAAGGGAATGAAGCAGAAGGTCATGATTATCTGTGCCTTTATTGTGAACCCAAGTCTATTCATTGTTGATGAACCCTTCTTGGGCTTGGACCCCTTGGCAATCTCAGACTTAATTGAGCTTTTGGCTGAAGAAAAAGCTAAGGGTAAGGCAATTCTCATGTCTACACACGTTTTGGATTCAGCTGAGAAGATGTGTGACCGCTTCGTGATTTTGCATCATGGACAGGTCTTGGCACAGGGAACTCTCGAGGAGCTCCGTCAGACTTTTGGCGACGATAGTGCCAGTCTTAACGATATTTACATGCAGTTAACTAAGGGAGAATTGTCATGATAGCTAAGCTATTTAAGGAGCGTAGCAAGCGATTCAATGCCCGCTGTGCTAAGTATAGTCGCTACGTGTTTAATGATCATTTTATCTTGGTTCTTCTCTTTCTGCTAGGTTTTGTCTTGGTTCAGTATAGCCAGTTGCTTCGACATTTTCCAAAGAATCCGTGGGCAATTATTCTTGGCTTGCTTATGCTTTGTCTGTTATTACCTTTCTGGGGGAATATTGCGACTTATCTAGAACCTGCGGACAAGCACTACCTTTTGGTTAAGGAAGAAGAGGTGCTAGACCATGTTAAGAAGGCAACAGGACGTGCTTTTAGATTTTGGGTAATAGTACAAACCCTGATTTTTATTTTGGTTATTCCTCTCTTTTTAGCCTTGAGACTTCCAGTTTGGGGAGTTATCCTTGTAGCTGTGGCTATGGCTATTCTTAAGTATGTTATTTTCCAGAAAAAGGCTCAACCTTTTTATAAGCAGTCTGGACTGAATTGGACTGAAGCTATTGCAGGAGAAAATAAGCGTCAACAATCGATCTTGAAGTTCTTTTCACTCTTTACCAATGTTAAAGGGATTACGTCGAGTGTTAAACGTCGTGCCTATTTGGATGGTGTTCTCAAACGTACAAAGAAAGACAAGGAAAATACCTGGTATAATCTTTACCTAAGAGCCTTCTTGCGTTCTGGAGATTACTTTGCCCTTAGCCTACGCCTTTTTGCCCTAACGCTTTTAGTTATCTTTTTGGTTCCTGAAAAATGGCTGGCTATGGTTCTTGTGGTTGTTTTTGACTACCTTTTGCTCTTCCAGCTCACGGCGCTTAAATCGCACTTTGCTTATCAGAGAATGGCTAACCTTATGCCAGTTGGAAAAGACATGCAGGTGAGCAATCTTAAGCGCTTGATTACTCAGATTGTACTTGTGCTGACTCTGGTCCAGGCTATTTGTCTCTTCGACCTTAAGTTTAGCCTGATTTTGGTTGGAATGATGCTAGTTCTGAGCCTTGTTTACCTACCAGCCAAGCTTAAGAAGATGATTGACTAACACCTATTAAATAAGTTAAAATAGAAACGAATGACTAAAGAAAAAGGAGATGCCTAGGTGACATCAACAGATAAAGATTTGAGCCTGACTCCTCTCAAAGGAAATAGTGGTAAGGCCTATATGGGAACTTACCCAAACGGAGATCGCGTCTTTGTGAAGATGAATACAACACCAATCTTGGCAGCTCTTGCCAAGGAACAGATTGCACCACAGCTCTTGTGGGCTAAGCGTCTGGGAAATGGTGACATGATGAGTGCACAGGAGTGGCTTGATGGTCGTATTTTGACCAAACATGACATGAACAGTAAACAGATTATCCAAATTCTTGGTAATTTGCACCGCTCTAAACACTTGGTTAATCAACTCTTGCAGTTGGATTATCATATTGAAAATCCTTTCGATCTTCTACACGAGTGGGAGGAAAATGCCGCTTACCAATTGCGTGAAAATGGCTTCCTTCAAGACGTTGTTAGAGATTTGAAACGTCATCTTCCAGAGTTTCGTGCGGAAATTGCAACAATTGTTCACGGAGATGCTCGTCATAGTAACTTTGTCATCACAACCTCAGGATTGATTTATTTGGTTGATTGGGATTCTGTACGTCTAACAGATCGTATGTATGATGTGGCGCAGATCCTCAGCCATTACATTCCATTGGCACATTGGCCACAGTGGTTGTCATACTATGGCTATAAGAACAACGACCTTGTGATGGACAAGATTTATTGGTATGGGCAGTTTTCATATTTGACACAGATTTCAAAATTCTTTGATAGTCGTGATATGGAACATGCCAACCGAGAAATTTATGAACTTCGTAAATTCAGAGAGACCTTGCACAGATATTAGAAAGTAGACATGCGAGTTAGAAAACGTAAAGGTGCAGAGGAACACCTAGCTAACCATCCTCAGTACGTTATCCTTGAGCCGGAGGCTGCTAAAGGTAAGTGGCATGAGCTTTTTGGTAATGACAATCCTATCCATATCGAGGTAGGATCTGGTAAAGGGGCCTTCATTACTGGTATGGCCCAACAAAACCCTGACATCAACTACATTGGTATTGATATTCAGCTGTCTGTATTGAGCTATGCCTTGGATAAGGTTTTGGCTTCGGGTGCTGAAAATGTCAAACTCTTGCGCGTGGATGGTTCAGCCTTGACCAATTATTTTGAAAATGGCGAAGTGGATATGATGTATCTGAATTTCTCAGATCCATGGCCTAAGAGTCGCCACGAGAAACGTCGTTTGACATACAAGACTTTCCTAGATACTTATAAGCAAATTTTGCCTGAAAATGGAGAGATTCACTTTAAGACAGACAATCGTGGACTTTTTGAATACAGTTTGGCGAGCTTTTCACAGTATGGAATGGTTCTCAACAAAGTTTGGTTGGACCTTCATGCCAGTGATTATGAAGGCAACGTCATGACTGAATACGAGCGTAAGTTCTCAGAAAAAGGTCAGGTCATCTATCGAGTAGAGGCTCAGTTTAAAGATTAACTCTTGAAAACTTGATTAAAAATAACGATTAGCCATTAATAGGCTAATCGTTTGTTGTGGAGAGGTCGCATAGAGGCCGAGTGCGCACGCTTGGAAAGCGTGTAGTCCTTAACGGGGCTCGGGGGTTCGAATCCCCTCCTCTCCTTTGAGAAATAGACAAAGTGTCCCTTCTGTTGTAGAAGGGACACTTTTTAGGTATAGTTATTCGAAAAATCTCCTTAGTCCCAAGGGCTTTGAATACCTGCTACCCAACCAGTACAGAGGGCGCTAGTGATGTTAAAACCACCGGTATGGGCATTGATATTAAGGACCTCTCCTGCAAAGTGTAGGTGAGGGATTTTTTTACTTTCTAGGGTCTTGGGATTAATTTCCTTAAGGTCAACGCCACCTTTAGTCACAAAGGATTTGGCAAGTGACATTTTACCTGTGATTGGGATTTCCATATCCTTAAGCTGACTAATAATGCTTTCCAAGTCTTTGGGGTGCAGTTGTTTAACCTTGCTGTCAGCCTTATCTTCTGCTAGGAATTCAGCGACACGCTCAGGCACAAGCGCTTTGAGGGTGTTTTTGACAGATTTCTCACGGTTTTTCTCAAAGTAAGTCTTGAGATTTTCTTGGCTTTGGTTGGGAAGAAAGTCCAGGTGAGCGATTTCACCACCCTTGACAAAGCTGGAAAGACGTAGAGCAGCTGGTCCAGATAGGCCAAAATGGGTGAAAAGAAGGTCATGGGTAATCTTGTGTTTTCCATAGGACAGAGTGACATCGTCAAGAGAAATTCCCTGCAAAGCCTTGTGAGGAAAGTCGGTTAGGAGTGGACTTTCCGCAGCTTCAAGTTCAGTGACATGGAGCTTAAAATGGCGGGCAATATCATGTCCAAAACCAGTTGAACCAGTCGATGGGTAGGATTTTCCTCCAGTTGTGACGATGAGTTTATCACTGGTAAAAGTCTGGTCTGAAGACTTAACTTGGAATTGCTCATCAACTTTTTTGACGGAGACAACTTCTGTATTGGTAAGGATACTAGCACCCAGTTCCTGAATTTTATTTTCCAGAGCTTGGATGATGGTCCGTGATTTATCTGTCTTAGGGAAGACACGCCCGTGATCCTCAACCTTGAGTTTGACACCATTGTCCTCGAAAAAAGCAATGATATCGTGGTTATCAAATTGTGAAAAGACGCTATAGAGGAAACGTCCATTACCAGGAATGCCTGCTAGAAGATCGTCTAAAGTCCCGTTGTTAGTAACATTACAACGTCCACCGCCAGTACCAGCCAGCTTCTTTCCGAGACGTTTATTTTTTTCAATTAGGAGGGTTTGTTGGCCATAGAAGGCTGAGGCAATGGTCGCCATCATGCCAGCAGGCCCCCCACCAATAACGATAGTATCAAAATGTTTCATGACCTTATTTTAGCATAATTTAAAAAGGGAGAATAGTTGGTAAATGGTCAGTTTTTTTAGACAATTTATGTTAGAATAGGAGTAGAAGTTTAAATTAGAATAGTTATTAACTATGGAGGAAAATATCGTGTCTGAAAATAACATGAAACACCGTTCATCTGTCTACGATAGCATGGTTAAATCGCCTAACCGTGCCATGCTTCGTGCGACTGGGATGACGGATGATAGTTTTGAAAAGCCTATTGTTGGCGTTATCTCAACTTGGGCTGAGAACACACCATGTAATATCCACTTGCACGGTTTTGGTCAAATTGCCAAAGAAGGTGTTAAAGACGCGGGTGCTTGGCCAGTTCAATTTGGTACGATTACTGTTGCAGATGGTATTGCCATGGGGACACCAGGGATGCGTTTCTCATTGACATCTCGTGATATCATTGCCGACTCAATCGAAGCAGCTATGGGTGGTCACAACGTCGATGCCTTTGTTGCTATTGGTGGTTGTGATAAGAACATGCCTGGTTCTATGATTGCCATTGCTAACATGGATATTCCAGCGATTTTTGCTTATGGTGGTACCATTGCACCAGGTAACCTTAACGGTAAGGATATCGACTTGGTTTCTGTTTTCGAAGGTATCGGTAAATGGAACCACGGTGATATGACCGCAGAAGAGGTTAAAGATCTTGAATGTAATGCCTGCCCTGGCCCTGGTGGTTGTGGTGGTATGTATACTGCCAACACAATGGCGACAGCGATTGAAGTAATGGGGATGAGCCTTCCAGGATCATCATCTCACCCTGCAGAATCAGCTGAGAAGAAAGCAGATATCGAAGAAGCAGGTCGTGCAGTTGTTAAGATGCTTGAACTAGGTCTTAAGCCATCAGATATCTTGACACGTGAAGCCTTTGAAGATGCCATCACTGTCACAATGGCACTTGGTGGTTCAACAAATGCGACACTTCACTTGCTCGCTATTGCTCATGCAGCTAACGTTGATTTGACACTTGAAGATTTCAACGATTTCCAAGAGCGTGTGCCTCACTTGGCTGACTTGAAACCTTCAGGTCAATATGTCTTCCAAGATCTTTACAATGTTGGTGGTGTACCAGCCGTTATGAAGTACCTTCTTAAGAATGGTTTCCTTCACGGTGATCGTATCACATGTACTGGTAAGACTGTTGCAGAAAACTTGGAGGCCTTCGATGATTTGACACCAGGTCAAAAAGTCATCATGCCGCTTGAAAATCCTAAACGTGCTGATGGTCCATTGATTATCTTGAAAGGTAACTTGGCTCCAGAAGGTGCGGTTGCCAAAGTATCAGGGGTTAAAGTTCGTAACATCACTGGTCCCGCTAAAGTATTTGACTCAGAAGAAGATGCCATCGAAGCAGTTCTTTCTGATGAAATCGTTGATGGCGACGTAGTTGTTGTACGTTTTGTAGGTCCTAAGGGTGGTCCTGGTATGCCAGAAATGTTGTCATTGTCTTCAATGATTGTTGGTAAAGGTCAAGGGGACAAGGTTGCCCTCTTGACAGATGGACGTTTCTCAGGTGGTACTTACGGACTCGTTGTTGGTCACATTGCTCCTGAAGCTCAGGTTGGTGGACCTATTGCCTACCTCCGTACAGGTGATATGGTTACAGTTGACCAAGATACCAAAGAAATTACGATGCACGTTTCAGACGAAGAGTTGGCGAAACGTAAAGCGGAAACTGAGTTGCCACCACTTTATAGCCGTGGTGTCCTCGGTAAATATGCTCACATCGTTTCTTCAGCGTCACGTGGTGCCGTTACCGACTTCTGGAACATGGATAAATCAGGTAAAGCCTAATGATATGATATAAAACAAAATCACACCGGACATTTGTTCGATGTGATTTTTTGATATTAATTTCTAAGACAGTTGTTGGCAGTGTGATGACAAGTAATGGTTTGTCTGTTGTTACTCTAGTAAAAAACCGGTTGGAAATGTCCAACCGGTTTTCCTTTTATTTTCCGCCTCGAGGTGAGATACCAAGAGCGATACGTCCATAACGACTGATGCGTGTCATCTTCCAGACCGGTGAATAAGTGGTTTCCACCTTGACAGAGTTAATACCGTCAATGGATTTTAGCTTTTCAGCGATTTCATAAGGCATAGTCTCTTCACAGCCACAACCAGTATCAGTAAAGGTCATAAGGAAGTAGCAGTGGCCATTTTCATCGACAGTGATTTCATAAATCAAACCAAGGTTGTAAATGTCTAGCTCAATCTCAGAATCGAATACAGTGGTCATTTGTTCGACGATTGGCTCTAAGAAGGGCTGGGCCAAATCATTGACCTTAATATCATCACGGAAGTTTTTCATAGGACTCATTCTTTCTATTTTGCTTTTGTTTATTATGGCATAATTTAAGGCTTTTTTCAATCTCGGATGGCAATATGAGGCTTTAGTAAGCGAGTAAAGTAACAATAAAAAAACTCCAACAGTCAAACCGTTGAAGATAATGTGATTTATGCTTCAATATCAAGTCGTTTTGCAACCAAGGTTGCTCGAATACCATCAAAAATTGGAGCAAGAATGAAAATCCCAAACCTTGTGGAATTGTTCCCACCATTCCTAGATACAACAGATCTGATACCGACCAAACCCAATTTGGAAGTACCGATTGTTTAAGTCAAGGACTTTCCCTCTATATACATTTATACCCACACCTAGTTTACCAAAAGCTTAGCTTCCTATCAAGTAAATTGTTTGAAGAGTGAAAGGAAAAAAGTCCTTCAGATATCCAGAATAACTAGTCAAATTGACAGAAAGGAGTGATTGTGATATTCTCATAGTAAGACATTTCAAGAGAAAATGAGGCTATTATGAGTATTGAAAAGACAGTCAGCGAGATTGCTGAAATCCTTGGTGTTAGTCGTCAAGCAGTCAATAATCGTGTCAAACAACTTCCAGAAGAAGATCTAGAAAAAAATGCTAAAGGGGTTACTGTCGTTAAACGCAGTGGCTTAATTAAGTTGGAGGAAATTTACAAGAAAACCATCTTTGACGATGAGCCAATCGATGAAGAAACAAAACAACGTGAGTTGTTGGAGATTCTTGTAGACGAGAAAAACTCTGAGATTGCCCGTCTCTATGCTCAGTTGAAGGCTAAGGACGAGCAGTTGTCTAATATGGATGATCAATTGCGTGTCAAAGACGTTCAAATCGCCGAAAAGGACAAGCAAATTGATCAACAGCAGCAATTGACCTTGACTGCTATGAAGGACAAGGAAGAGCTTAAGCTGGAACTTGATGAGGCTAAGGTTGAGGTTGATGAAGCCAAGGCCCAAGTGGAAGAAATCCAGACCAAACAAGAAGAAGCTTCTAAAAAAGGTTTCTTTGGACGTCTATTTGGAAAATAAAAAAGAAGCTGGGACTCAGTCTCAGCTTTAACTATTGTAGGAGATTAAAATGGAAAATTTAGAAACTTATATTGCCTTTGATTTGGAGTTTAACACAGTGGATGGTGTTAGCCATATTATCCAAGTATCGGCTGTTAAGCTGAACCAGCATGAGGAAGTGGACCAGTTTGATTCTTTCGTCTATTCGGATGTTCCTTTGCAATCCTTTATCAATGGTTTGACTGGAATTACAGCGGATAAGATTGCCAAGGCACCAAAGCTAGAGTCTGTTTTAGCGGATTTTAAATCATTTGTTGGTGACACTCCACTTATTGGCTACAATGCTCTTAAATCAGATTTGCCTATTCTAGCTGAAAATGGTTTAGACTTGGAAGAGCAATATGCTTTAGATGTTTTCGATGAGGCCTTTGACCGTCGTGCTTCTGATTTGAACGGTATTGTTAACCTCAAGTTGACAAGTGTGGCAGATTTCTTTGGAATCAAGGGACACGGTCATAACAGCTTGGAGGATGCTCGTATGACCGCACAGATTTACGAGAAGTTTCTCGAATTAGATGAGAATGCTAAACTTTTGGAGCAACAGGAAGAAGTCAGTAACAATCCTTTTGCTGCCTTAGGTTTGGGTGGCCTTTTCGACTAGGGATTTACAGAAGCTGTAAAGGTTGTAAAGAGTGATAGCTAACTTTTTCTGTAAGAAAAGAAAATCCTCTAGGGTTAGGGCTTGCATATTACCTAGCGTTATAAGGTAGAATCTAGGTATCAAGGGTGGCCAAGGTCCTCCTTTGATAGAAAATCTTAAAAGGAGGTGACTGAGATGTCGCAGTTTTCAACAGGAGAGTTGGCTAAAGCAGCAGAGGTGTCTGTTAGGACTATCCAGTACTATGATCAACGTGGTATTTTGACGCCATCTGAAGTCACAGAAGGTGGTCGGAGAATCTATCACGACTCAGACTTGGAACGCCTGCAAGTCATTTGTTTCTTAAGAGATTTGGATTTCTCAATTAATCAAATCAAGAAACTCTTGCAAGAGGAGAATAGGGAACAGGTTTTAGAGCTTTTGTTGACAGATCAAATCGAGAGCTTGGAAAAGTCTTCGAAGGAAATAGAGGTCAAACTAAAACGTGCCCGTCACTTGTAAAAAGAAACTGCTAAGTGGCGTCAACTTTCACTAGAAGATTTGTCAGACATTTCACGTCTTATGGAAAATCAAAAATCATGGCGAAATTTGCAGTTGAGAATGTATGGGAGTGTCGTTCTAATCTCCCTTCTTTATCTGATAGGTCTACTGATAGTTATTTATTATTTTAAGGATCCGAGAGGTTTGTTTATTGTCTGCCCCACATTTATCATAGCCACAAATTTAGTGGTGTTTCACTATAGAAAGCAGTTCGAATACCTCTGTCCTAATTGTCATAAGGCTTTTGACCCTAGTTTTAAAGAGTTTGCTCTTGCAGGGCATACTCCTAGGACTCGTAAACTGACTTGTCCTCATTGTCATGTGAAGACCTACTGTCTGGAGTTGGCTAAGACTAAAACGAAATAAATTTATCGAATATAAAAAACGCTTGAGAATTACTTCTCAGGCGTTTTTAGCTTATTCAACTGAACTTAGAGCTTCGAGCATATTAAGCTTGGCTAAGCGGTTATTAACAACGAAGCCAAGGATAATAAGAATGAAGCCGATAAGAACAGCTGGTAGAAGGTAGGTAGCCAAACCGATAGATGGATCAAACATGATACGATCTGGCGGAATGATGCTTACCATATATTGGTGGAGTGCTTGTCCAAGACCAAACCCTACGAAGATACCGATGATAGACAGGTAAATAGTTTCACGATAGATGTAGAGGGATACTTCATTATTGTAGAAACCAAGAACCTTAACGGTTGAAAGTTCGTGGATACGTTCTGAAACGTTGATGTTAGTTAGGTTATAGAGAACAACCACAGCAAGGAGAATGGAAACCGTAATCAAAATACCAATAACCTGTGTCAATGAATTGACCATAGTGCTGATTTGCAGTTTAAGGTTGTTGTTTTGAACAACACCGTAAACATTTGGCAAGTTGATGAATTTGGCTGCCATATTTTCAACATTTTGCTTAGTTGGTTCAGCGAGAGTAACAAGGTTGGCATTGTTCACTGAAGGTGTACCAAAAGCTTTTTGGTAGTAGCTAGCATTCATAAAGAGGAAATGCCCCATGTACATTTCAGTGATACCAGCTATCTTAATCTTGACAGATTCATCCTGACTGTTTTGCACAGTAATGGTATCTCCGACCTTGAGGTTTAGAAGTTTTGCCATTTTTTCAGAGATAATTGCTCCGTCATTAGATAGCCTGAGAGTTTTATTACGGTCTCGGTCATGTAAGCTAACGTAACTGTCAATGAGTTTTTCGTCACGGTCGTTAAAGACAAGAGTTGAGATTTCTTGGGTGTCCTTATTGGTACCGGCAATTTTTTGCAAGGTTTCAAAATGGACACTCAAGTATTCTTTGACGTCTTTGCTATCGAGGAGTTTAGTGAGTTCCTCATCCAGAGCACTTGACGCATTTGGTTGCTTGGCAACAATCATATCATAGTGAATGATGTCTTCAAACTGTTGCTGGTTAAGGTTAGATACAGAAGATCGAATTCCTAAACCTGCGAAGAGAAGTGCAATAGAACCTGCGACACCAAAGAGGGTCATAAACATCCGTTGCTTATAGTGGAAAATATTACGCATGGTAACTTTTTCCGTAAAGCTGAGACGTTTCCAAAGCGGTGTGATGCGCTCTAGGACAATCTTAGCTCCTGCTCGAGGTGGTTTTGGAAGGAGGAGTTGGGAAGGTTTTTCCCAGAGCTCTTTCTTGGCAACCACAAAGGCAGGTAGCACAGCAGATAAGAGACCTAAGAGGAAGGCCACAAGGGTAAGTCCTAAGTAGAAGTGCAATTCAAAAGCAGGAAGCTGCAAATCGCTCTTATAAGTGTTGTGAATTAGAATCGGAAGTAGTGTATGACCGGTAATAACACCTGCGGTTGTACCAGTAATACTCGTTATCAAACCATAAATGACGAATTTATGGATAATTCGCGAATTACTGTAGCCTAGGGCGTTGAAAATCCCAGCCTTACCACGCTCTTCTTCAACAAAGCGTCCCATGGTTACAAAGGTAACCAAAGCTGCCATAAAGTAGAGAGCGACAGGGAAGATGTTACTCACATCGTGAATGATGTTAATATTACTTTCATAAGCAACATATCCCTCGGAACCCGGAATCTCTCGACGTGAGTAGAATTGATAGCTAGGCGCTGGTAAATTATCAACCATTGCTTGACTTTCTTCGAGTTCTTTTTGCTTGGCTTCAATCTTGGTAGTAGCTTCTTTGACACTAGCAGCTTCAGCAGCGTTGCTTGTAGCCATTTGCTGGGTCTGTGCGAGGGCTGTTTCAAGTTCTTGTTTAACTTGAGTAATTTGAGCTTGAGACTGAGACTTGATCTCAGTTAGGCGTTTCTCAGGTTCATCTTTAAAGAGTTTCTTAAGTTCAGCCTTTCGTTCAGAAATCTTATTTGCGTATTCCTCACTAAAAGGACTAACATTTTCCAAATCCTTGTAGCGGATGCGGGCAATCATGTAATCGTTAGAGGTGAAGTCCGTCTCTGGAACAATGGCGTAGCCATCTAGTTTCCCCGTACCAGCACTGGCATTACCAAGACGGTTCCTAGAGAGAAGTTCAGAGGAATTAACAAAACCCGTAATGGTATATGTTTGTTCCTTTAACTGTTTTTGCCCAGAGCTATCTACTGGCTCAGAAAAGTTAATCTTATCTCCGACGCTATATTCTTCTTTATAAGTTGAGGAAAGAGCGATTTCCCCGTCCTTAGTAGGAAGTTTCCCTTCAATAAGGTCGTAAGTGGAGATTTTCTTAGGTTTAGAGAAGATACGAAATGCCGTATTCGTTCCCTTGACGACAGCATCTTTGAAATAACCATACTCAATGTCTACATTCTTCTTTTTTATTGTATTGAGAAGGTCCTGATCGGTTTGGTTGATATTGTAAGTACTGATTAAGCTCAAGTCAGCTGTTTGATGCGTCTTGAAGAAGTGTTCCCCAGTTTTCTTCATATTAGGAGAAGTTACTTTAAGACCAATCAAGGCAAAGGATCCCAGTGCCATAAGTAAGGCAATAGAGAGCATACGCCCTTTAGAAGCTATAAAGGTTCGCCAAACATCTTTCCAATAAGTTGTTTTTTTCATGACGTTGCTCCTTTCTAGTATTCCAAGTCCTCGATTTTTTGTGGATTAAGATTAAGTTCCACACTCTTAATCTTGGCATCGTGCATTCGAATGACACGATCGGCAATTGGAGCTAGAGAAGCATTATGGGTCACGATAATAACAGTTGTTCCCTGTTTGCGAGCCATTTCTTGAAGGAGGGTCAGGATTTGTTTCCCTGTTTGATAATCCAGAGCCCCTGTTGGTTCATCACAAAGAAGAATCTTTGGATTTTTGGCAACGGCGCGTGCAATAGCGACACGTTGTTGCTCCCCACCAGATAGTTGTGATGGGAAGTTGTCTAAGCGGTCTCCCAAACCGACTTCGACCAGTGTTTGAGTAGCATCTTTAGCGTTTGGAACGATTTCAGATGCTAGTTCGACGTTTTCCCTGGCCGTAAGGTTAGAAACTAAGTTGTAAAATTGGAACACAAAGCCAACGTCCTCACGACGATAGGTTGTAAGTTCTTTGGCTGTGTATTCAGAGATATCCTTACCATCAATAATGACGCGGCCTTCGTCATTGGTGTCCATACCACCCAAGATGTTAAGAACAGTTGATTTCCCAGCGCCAGAGGCACCAAGAATAACGACAAGCTCCCCTTTTTCGATATCAAAGCTTACGTCGTTGTTTGCGATAATTTCCAGATCACCGGTTTTATAGCGTTTATAGCTATGCTTCATTTGAATATAAGCCATGAATTTCCCTTTCATACGAAAATAATGATGCTGACAATTACCTATCTTTCCGTACTCTATTGTAACGGATTTTCCTTGGAATATCTAGGTTTTGAGGGAAAAAAGGTTTAAAAGTGGAGAAGTTCTTCTTACATGTGACAGAAATGTGGACGAAGCGCTTACATATGAGAAAATACTATTTCAAATGAGCTTTGAGTAAGGTGAAGATTTGGTGAAATAGTTATAAAGTTAGGTTATTTTTAGTCTTTTACGGAGTGGATATACTATTTTTTTCAATTTCCATAATTATCGGAGAGTTTAGGTCGGTAAATACTTCATCATAGGGGTGCCAAAGGGGATCTAGTTTTCCGTCAAAGTTGATGATAGATAAAGAGTTTTTTCATAGTTTCTAGCAATGACGTATCCAGAATACGGACATTTTTTTTAATTTGGAGGATAGATTTTCTATATGGGGAAAGTTATTTATGGGGAAATAGAGGGCTTTTCGTAATGATTTTTTGTGTGTTAGTTATTTTTAAAGAAGTTGTAAACACCTTAAAAATAGATATCTAAATGAGAGATGTACATCTTTAGGATTAGTTATTTATTATGGGGTATTCCATAAAATTACCCTTAAACCCTTTTGCTGTGGCATTCTTTTGACTAATAGAGGAATTCTAGTTCCTAATCTTATTTTAGGATGTTTAGAATTCGACTTCCTGTCTCAAGAATTCTTTTTTATAGTTACATTTAAAGTGTTTTGACAAAATTTTCTTATCCGATAAAATTTTTTTGGAGATAAGTCAGCAAAAGTGCTTTCTGAAGAATCCTTCTAAAAAACAACTATTATTTCCCTAAGTACTACTTAAAGAAATTACCATTTGCATAACGTAAAAAAGCTAATCTGATAATAGATTAGCATCAATTTTAAGACATGAAGTTGTCATTTATTTAAAATGCTTAAAAATTAAAGAAACACTTGAAATCAAGGGGGTTGCATGCTAAGATTGTTATCTGGGTGAAAGGTTGGTCAAACAGCCAACCAACCTTTTGCTCCTACAGCAGTAAATAG
The DNA here is from genome assembly GCF_001837325.1 of Streptococcus sp. HMSC065H07. Taxonomy (NCBI): domain Bacteria; kingdom Bacillati; phylum Bacillota; class Bacilli; order Lactobacillales; family Streptococcaceae; genus Streptococcus; species Streptococcus sp. HMSC065H07. Next base: position 12,658 of record NZ_KV832029.1, on the reverse strand, counting down.
GACGCCTTGTTAGCCAGTTAGAGCTAACCAAATAAATAGTGAGGGATTTATGATTAAGAACAAAGATAATGGTTTTATCGGCAAAGCAATAATCAGCTTGATTGCTACTTTGGGGACTCTGGCTCTGTTTATGGGTACCAGTGGGGCCTCGGCTGACGTCAAAGAAACTCCTAAACTTGATTTAGATGCCAATATGACTAAGGTTCAAACCGTTAGTGATGAGGACTTGAAGAATCATGATGGACAAGCTCAGGATACGAAGAAGCAAGAAACACCTGGACAAAAACAGCCAGAAACTGAAGAATCTAAGACTACAGATGAGGAAACTCCTGACTACATCGTTATCACCGAGGTAGTGGATTCGTCGGAGCATAAGCAGGACTCTAATCAAGTGGTTGATGGAGTAGCTCAAACGCTTGACCCAGACTTGTTGAATGAGATTTTAGCTCAAACTAGCGAGGTTGGAGAATATCAGATTTATGTCAAGAATGATGATGAACTATTAATCTCAGGACCTGTACCTTCCCAAACAGCGAATGAGGATGTGAATTACCCTACTTTAGAAAGTTCATTGGATTCAGCGAGTATCTACTTAGGTCAAAAGAATCGCTATAAATTGGCAAACGAAGAAGACGCACAGTCAGGTCTTGCTTTGGTTGAAGAATAAAATTTTTATATGACTAACACAAAAAGACTTGGATTTCTTGTCCAAGTCTTTTGTATGTTATGACTGAGTTGCTAGATGAGTATATAGAAAAAGG
>NZ_KV832029.1:10266-11797 GCF_001837325.1 Streptococcus sp. HMSC065H07 | reverse complement strand
TAGATGAGTATATAGAAAAAGGAACCGTGAGATTCCTTTTCATTTTTTAGAATGGCAATTTACCTGCAAAGGCACCCATTGATTTTTTAGTCGCTTCGTCAATTTGTTCAAGAGCATTGTTAAGTGCTTGAACAGTCATATCTTGGAGTGTTTCCACATCATCAGGATCTACGACAGCATCAGAGAAAGTGATGTTAACTACTTTTTTGTCACCAGTTAATTCAGCAACTACCAAGTCTTGTGCTGATTTTCCAGTGAAGGTTGTAGCAGCCAACTCAGCTTGGCTTTTTTCCATTTGTTTCTGAAGCTTTTGAGCTTGCTTCATCATGTTTTGCATGTTCATCATAATATTTTCTAGATTCCTTTCATACCAAGGGTTTAGCCCCTGTTTCTTAAATTTTACTGCCCACTTCTGCCCAGAAATAAGTAGTATAAAAATCTTAACTATTATACCATGTTTAGCTTGATTAACAAAGTGAGGAGAAGTATTGGAGGAATTTGTTAAGACTTGATTTTTTCTTGTTCATAAAAATGTTAGATCAGTTACAAAGCCACCAATCCTTAAATTATGAGACTTGTTAAAAATAGTGTACAATGGTTTATTGTTAATCCGGTCAAAAATTCGATTGGAGATAGAAAAAGAAAGAGAAGATGACAATGCGAAAAAGCAATATTTTAGGGCTCTTTGTAGGACTAATTATAGGGCTGTATACAGTCTTGGGAATGAGTCTGTTTACCTTTATTAATTTAAAATTTAACTCTGTTTATTATGCTCAGCATATCCCTCATAAGGAGGGGACAGATCCGGACGTCATTATGTTGATGGAGAATATGGGTTGGGCCTATACACCGGAAATAGAAGGTATTAGCTACGATGATGATGGGTCGTATTCTATAACTAGAGAAAAAGGAACTAAAACGTCTGTATTAGATCTTACAGGTGATACTCTATTTTTTCATTCCGAATCAAATGATAGGTATCTTCTTAATCGTAATTTTTCTGTCCAACATGCTTTTGACAAACGTTATCATACTATTAAGTATAATCAACGAAAAGTCCAAAAAGAAATTAGAGAGACCGTTCAACCTGTGATTGATGCTCAACCAAAACCCTTCATCAATCTTCAGTGGTTGTTTAATTTAATTTATCAAAGTAGGTTTAACTAGAGAAAAAGAAAGAGAAGATGACAATGCGAAAAAGCAATATTTTAGGGCTCTTTGTAGGACTAATTATAGGGCTGTATACAGTCTTAGGAATGAGCCTATTTATCTTTATTAATTTAAAATTTAACTCTGTTTATTATGCTCAGCATATTCCTCATAAGGAGGGAACAGAACCGGACATCATTATGCTGATGGAGAATATGGGTTGGGCCTATACACCGGAAATAGAAGGTATTAGCTATGATGATGATGGGTCGTACGCTATAACTAGAGAAAAAGGAACAGAATCGTCTGTATTAGGTTTTTCAGATGGTACTCTAGTCTTTTACCCGAACTCAGGTGAAAGTTATATTTTTAATCGTAATTT
>NZ_KV832029.1:0-10166 GCF_001837325.1 Streptococcus sp. HMSC065H07 | reverse complement strand
AGGTGAAAGTTATATTTTTAATCGTAATTTTTCTCTCCAACATGCTTTTGATGAACATTATCATAAGATTAAGTATAATCAACGAAAAGTCCAAAAAGAAATTAGAGAGACCGTCCAACCAGTGATTGATGCTCAACCAAAACCATTAATTAACCTTCAGTGGTTGTTTAATCTACTTTACCGAAGTAGGTTTAATTAGAGAATAAGAGAGCATATTTATCTCAACTTGATTTAAAAGCTGTTTAAAGCTCTCCCCTTGTTTTCTCGGTTCATAGATAAGATCTTTATCCTCATAAGTCATTTTCATAATAAAAACACCCTAAAGTTAGATTTCATTTGTCTAACTTTGGGGTATTTTTATTGTGAGCCTCTTTCTTTTGCGTTGATTCGTGCTGAACCCTTATTTACCTCAGTAAAAATAAAGAAAAAAATATCTCTTGGCCAGGACGTTGATTATGGTAGTGTAAAATAAGTTTTGTAAACACAAAAAGGAATAAATCCGTTATAGTAGAGTTGCGAAACATTACTAGACAGCAGATTATAAACGAAAACGCTTTGCAGTTTGCAAAGTGTTTTTTTTTACGGTTAAAGAATAGCTGCCAATTCTTCCAAAATAAAAAATTAGTAGAATTGAAAATTATAAAGATGTGGGACTAGGATGTTTTACTTAAATTTCACTTTTGATAGTCAGTTTCAAGCAATCTAATTTTTCATTTGAAGAAGATGAGTGAAAAATGTCTGTATATAGTATAATGATTTTAGAAGAGTTCGAGTTATGGAATGGGCGACCTTGAAAAATAAATTAATATAGTGGGAGGCAACAGTGACATGAAGTCGAAAAGATATATAATTATTGGAATAGTTGCCATTGTGAGTTTAATTTTCTTTATAGTAGTGACTTTTTGTGGAAAAGGTCATCAGTGGAGTAATAATGTTGTACAAGGATTTAAATCGCTGGGTCTTAAAGGTAATGTAAAAGTAATTGGGACATATAAAGAAATTGAAGCATTTCACGGTACTGTTGTTGAAGTGAATTATACTGAGAGGTTTTCTGATGGATATTTTTTAGATAAGAATCTTAGAGCAGATATACGGGAATCTAATGGTGAGCATATTTCAGATTTTTATCCTCCGTTATCTACAAAGATCGAAGCATTGCTCAATGACAAGGAAAAAGACTTGTTTGATACTGTTAAATTTAACGAGTTTAGCTTCTTGTTAGATGTTTATAAAATGAGACCGGGTTTTCAACGAGAAGAAGATAAAATCAAAAAAGACGTTGCCAATAAAATTAATAAACTATTTGATAGACAAGTGACGTTTGATTATAGTTATAAATTTGAGCCAGTATCTAGAGAAAAAATCTACGCTACTATTCTTTCACAGGCAGTCAGGAATCGTGATAATGGAGACTTTGAAGCGGCTGGCTTTTATAATATTAGACCTAAAAATTTAATGAAGAGTAAAGCAGTGAGTCTTCATTTGGATTGTATTTTTGCTTCTCTGAATCCTAACGCTAGCAAGTCATTTTCGAGAGAGCATATCGATTATTTTAAAACAAAACTCTTATCTTTGCCCAAAGGCTCATTTTCTGATGGAATCTATGAAATACGTGGTAATTATTATAGTGAAGAAGGGGAAAGTATTCATGTAACTTGTATATTTGTTGTTGAAGACGGTGTTGGTCACTTTGAAGAAGACAAAATGAACTAAAAACAAAAAATATACCTAAATGAAATTTGGTATAAAAAGTATCTATACTTGCGTCGTCACTTAAAAGGTATTTCCAATCGTGATAGTAATCAAGGGATTAATACAATAAATAGAATGATAGAAATGGAGGATGGACTTTGCTAAAAAAACTACTAAGGGTATCCTTAATACCTTTATTACTATTGCTTTTGTTAATATCTATATTTAAATCAATCGATAACAGGAATAAGACTTATGATAGGGAATTCATAACTTCATTGGCAACAGGATTAGATGAACGTTGGAAGGTTACTGACCTAAAGAATTATGATGAAAGAGAAATTGGAGACTATAAATCCTATATAGATTATGAATTAATTGAAATTGAACAGTATAAAAATAGGAAGTTTAAAAATCCTAAGTTAAAGAGATTAGCTAATAAATATATTAACGTTCAAAAGAATGAAAGAAAATCTATAGAAAATCAAAATTTTGTGGATAGTACTTTTGTAAGTGAATGGAATCAATACCAAAATAAACGTTTTGAATTGCTTCTAGATATTAACTCAATAGTTGAAATTCCTGTTCAAGATAAAAACAATCTAGATAGTATATTGAGATCTGGTAAAGCTGTGAAAGAATTTAATAGAGTTTACGGAATATTAGTAGATACTTTTGATCCCAAAAACTTCGTAGTTGAAGAGGTCACAGGTGTATCGGAAAAAGAGAAGCGCTACATAGGGAATTTTGAAAATACTACAGGTCATGAAATCACGTACATAGATGTTGCAATTAATTTTTATGATGAAAATGATAAAGTTTATTCTGGTTTTCGCTTTAACACAAGATATGGATGGGAAAATGGAACTAAAGAAAGCTTTGAATTCTCGATTCCAGATTCAGATACGAGGTTCAAATATTTTAAGGTTAAGTTGGGTGAAAAAAGTTTTAGCTTTGAGTAGATTTTCTATTTTATGGAAGGGTAGACAATATTGTTTCAACTAAGTTCTAAAAATGGATAGTTATGCAAAAAAGAGGTATAAAAACACCTCTTTTTGTTCACTCTTCAATTATGCTGTCACTGTCCATTTACTGTCCTATAAAGTGTAAAATATATAGAAGTTGTTAAGTTTACTAGTAGTTAAATCCTTTAAAATCAGTATTTATGATGATAACAAGCCTAAAAAATTCTTGGAACAAGTTTTGCATGGTTTAACAGTGGTTGATGAGTTAGGGACAAGTTTTTCCTATGAACGGGATAATCCTAAAGTAAAGCGAAATTTTACTTTATGCCATGAGTTAGGACACTTTATTCTTAAACATAATGGAAATTATTTTGCAGAATCAATTGATAATCAAGAGAATTTACTAGAACGTGAAGCAAATATTTTTTCCGCTGTGGTATTGATGCCAGATATTATTCTTTTATCAAAAATATACTATAGTTGCGAAACCTTCCATCAAGTACAAAATAGTCTCGAAGTTTCAAAACGGGCTTTATTTTTTCGCCTTTTGGAATTTCTACGGGAATATTATCTTGATAAAGATAGTGAAATCAAACAAGCAGTTGATATATATATTGAAGGAAATAACGCTTCTATTTATCGTTTATTTCATAATATTAAAGAAAAAATTATTGAGGAGTTCCACCAATTTCAACCTTCTCTTATTAATCAGGTTAAGCAGAGAGTGAGTAAAGTAGGCATTGCAACGAGTCTAGAATACCCAGATTTATTGAATCAAGATAACTGGAAAGCAATCAAGGAAGAAAATATTAATTTAAAAACCTGGCTTGTTTATAACAAAGGAAAGTCTATTGCCTATGTTTGGGATAAAGAAAAATTCTCAGATGAAGAAGCAAGGCATAAAGCAGACTTACAGTTACTATTAATGTGAGGTGAACTATGTATCAACCAGAAAAACTAAAAGCTCGTAGAAAAGAGCTAAAAATGACTCAAAAAGATATTGCGGATCAATTAGGGATCAGTTATCAAGCCTATTCAGCATGGGAACGTGGAGTAAAAGAACCATCTAAAGAGAAAATAAAGCGACTAGAACAAATACTCAGAGTACCAAAAGGCTATTTTACAGAAACTGAGATAGTTCGTTTGTACAATGTATTATCAAATAAAGGTCAAAATCAGGTTTTAGAATACACTCGTAGGTTAGTTCAAGAAGAGTCTAGAAAAATTGTTACGGTTTCAGAAAATCTCTATGAGTACCATGTATACGAAAAAATGTCTGCTGGTATTGGTGCATCCGTTTATGACAATCGCAACTACGACACTGTTTATTTCAATGAAGAACTAGCTCATGATTTTCCTCGTGGGTATCTGGAGATTCTATGGAACCTAAATATCAAAATGGTTCAGTAGCTCTTATCCGTGAGACAGGTTTTGATTATGATGGAGCAGTATATGCTGTAGTATGGAACTTTCAGACCTTTATCAAGAAAGTCTACCGTGAAGAAGAGGGGCTACGCCCAGTTTCTATTAACAAGGCTTATAAGGACATCCATATTCCTTATGATGAAAACCCTCGTATCGTGGGTAAAATTGTAGGAGACTTTATACCATTAGAGCTATAAGTTAGGAGAATACCATGGGAATGACGTATAAAGAAAAACTAGAAAAAGCTAAAATGGGCAATATTACTATCCCCTCAGAAATTTTGGGAAAAGATATTGTGGGCGTATATAAGTTTTTTGCCATTTTAGAAGATGAAAAAATCTGTTTTTATATAGGAAAATCAACTAATATCAGAGAACGATTGTTGTCTTCAAACGGCCATATTCATTTGTTTTTTAAAGAATCAGAGAAGTTAGTACCGTCTGAAATTAAATATTATCTTGGTCAAAATTATGATATTTTAGTTGAAATAGAAGAGGTTGATTATTTCGATACGAACTTTAGTAGAGCATCCCATAGACTTTCTTTGGCTGAAATAACTGAAATTGTTAAATATCAAAGTATGGGACAATGTTTGAAGCAACTACCAGAAGGCATAGGAGAAGGAGAAAGGGAATATTGGGAAAACAACTATAAAAGAGATAGATAATGGGTTATTTTGATTATTTACGAGAACCATAATCTGATATTGCTTTTGTGGATATGAGATTTTTCTATGCTAGTGTTGAGTGTGTGGAACGTGGATTGTATCCTTTAAGGGCCTCGCTTTGTGTGATGAGTAGAGCAGATAATTCAAACGGACTTATCTTAGCTTCCTCTCCAATGTTCAAGAAAGTCTTTTGAGCACCACAAGAGGCGAAGTCACAAACCCCGCCTCCTTCTACATATTTTTTGTTGTAATAGCATATTTTATTTGAAATATCAAGACTTATGCTTGATAAAGCTAGAAAACTTACCCTTTTCCAGCAAGAATATCTGATACTTTATACAATCCTGGGGAATATGTCCGACCAAATAGTTTTTTCGTCAAGGCATTAAACGTATAATGGTCATCTAAAATCAAGACTTCGTCATACGTTTTTAAGAGTGCAATAAAGTCATCGTCTGTTAAATTGGAATCATCTCTAGTATCGATATTTTTATTGCTGAGGTAATAACTTGTTGCGCTGTCGCTGTATGATGCCATTAAATCTAAAAATTTTTGGTCAACCGACACAAAATTTTCTCTGGCATCAACATTGACATCCCACAGATAATAACGACTAGCATATTGGGCAAAATAATTATCTACATTCTCCTTATCTGCTGTTACAACCAAAATTCTATCCGTTGACGAATTACTCTGACTTCCAGTAAACTGACGAATTTCTTTTGCGACCTCGTTTGTTTCCTGATTGTTATTGTAAACAATGCTATTATTTTCTGACAAGAACATTCCAATGGCATAAACTGTCAAAACAAGGCTCGCGTATTGGTACAAGCGTTTATTAAATAAGCTCTTGTAAGACCTAGCATTACGTTTACTAATGATTTTTTCATACAGACCCTTGTCCATTACCCATGCTAAAGCCATGGTCAAACAACCAAAAGCAAAGATAACGATGCTCGAAGCATAGCGCTCAAATCCTGCTAATTCTAACGCTTCATCAGTCGGCATTGCTGTCAGATACATGAGTAAAATGCCAATATAGTAAGTCACAATCGAAATATCAACAAATCCCCAAGTCAACAAGACAAATTTCTTATATTTCAAACGAATGCCAATCACAATAAAGGCAATCATCATAATCAGATTGATTATCAAAATTCCATTGCTTGCCAAACTGTCAAACGTAAACACCGATTTGACAAAAAGAGCGATAATTTTTTGTGGGACGCCTGACAGATTTCCAGTCAATACCTGACCAAGTTCTGACATGGACACCGCATGCTTGGCACTTGAGGCATTTGGGAAATTATCCGTCACATGCTTTTGCCAAATAACAAAAGGAAGACAGCTGACTAGCAAGGTCATTATGAGCAGCACTAGTGCTTTTAAACGTGCTCTTTTACGAACAAGTAAACGCACAATACAAACCACATAAACTACTAAAACGAGAGCGACAAAGAAAAGTCCATCTACTTTGACGATACTTAATAATCCAAGAATTACCGCCGTATTTAGCGACAAAAACCAGAAACGATTACGATAGACAAAACAACCTGCTATGGCTGCCAAGGCCAAGGCCGGAAGCAGAAAATCAACCAGCAAATTATTTAATCGAATAGCAACGTTGAACGTATTAAAAACAGCAAACGAAGCAAAAATCATGCTAACCATTAAGACACGTCGATCATCACGAAGTGCCGCAAACATGGCATAAAGACTGGAAGCAATCAAGAAGAATTGCCCGACCAACATACTACCTTCTGAAAAGCCTACGATAGTCGTGAAAAAATAAATGAAAAGTGAACTTCCAACAGGATAGGTATAATAACTAATAATCGTATCCTGCTGTGTTGGCAAAGCATTATTGATATGGAAAAATTTTACAATCGTTGCCCAATGCGTAAAATTATCATAATGTAAAAGCGGTGAATGCCAGAGCGTTATTCCAAACAAAAGCAAATAAGCCATCATTCCAAGCGCAATATAATCAAGTCTCCTAAAGCGATATTTCTTTTTCCATACCGCCCAAAGATAATAAAGACTCAAAAGACAGCCCAAAACAGAAATGGCATACACGGTCTGCAACATAAAGCCTAACAAACTACCAAGGTACAATACCAATGTAATGACTGAAAATGTAAACACCCATGTCAGACGGCGATTCATCTTCACAGTATTACGGAAAAAGGCATTGTACCCCATGGTAATCACAAAGAACAACAGTAATCTAGCAATACTAATCATACTCTCCCTCTCCATTCATTTGCTAAGGCTTTAAAAGCAGGTAAGCTATCCAAATCCGCTAAATTGGTAACTCGATAAAGCGATTCGTCTCTATCAGTATCATAGGACACAAAAGTCAACTGAATTGGCAAATCTTTGTAGGTAAATGCGACATTCGGTTCTTTTTTAGTATTTGTCAATTTTCCAGAAAATGTCATGTAATAATAATCTGTCTTTCTAAGCTGGCATTTTTTTCCAGCAACCTGAACCTCTTCATTGACACGAACTTTCGGAAAAGCTACTTGGTCATAGGCTGAAACAGGACGTTCATTATTTTGGAAACGTTGACTAAAGTTCTCAAATAAATCATCCCATGTTGTCATCCAAGGGTCTTTTTCCTTCGGAAGATTGTAATTAATGCGGTCATAAATGTACTGATAAAATTCGCGCTTATCAGCTTCAGGAACTTCTGAAAATTGAACGCCGTAGCGCCAACCATTATCAATCGCAAAAACACGAACAACATGACCTTTTACCCTCGCATGGTAATCACGTGATTGCAAATTAAGCGTCAGTTCTTTTTCTTTCGGCAAATACAATGGTAAATCCGTATAGAATGAAATCCCCGTTTCTGAAATATCACAGACTCTCACTTGGTAAGAATCATCATCAACCTCAATAACCATAGCTTCATCAACAGTAAAACGCTCACTTGAGCGATAAATCGGACGACCAAGCGCACAGAAAATCGCAAAGGTCAAATTGATGATATGATAAATCAACCAAAAACTGATAATACTTCCATAAAAAAGCTCTGAACCAAATTTTCCATAGTTAAAAGTCACCAAACCATAAACGGCTAATCCCCATAAAACAAGATAAGGAAGCGCATAAAGGTACAACGTCCACGACGTATAATTTCCCTTACGTGTCACCTTAAATTTTTTATTGCTAATGCCAAAGGACTCCAACATCATGGGAATAAACAAATACGGAGCAAAAATCGTTTCCACAATTTCTCCCCAAACCTGTGTTTGGTATTGTTTTGAGACTTCTCGCATTGACAAGCGTGTCAAGGCGAAACTTGGCAACCAGAATAGGAACAGTAGCCAGATATTTGACACCACCACACGCACATGGAAAACCGTATATAAAATCGGTGCCAAGATATACAATAACCGTCTAAAGAAAGACCACCAATAAAGATAGCCATTAATATAAACAATTCTTTGCCCCATTGTCAATTTGGGATTAAAGAAGATATTCATATTGTAGCTACTGCGAATAACGCCACGTCCCCAGCGCACGCGCTGTTTGATGACACTCTTCAAATCTGTCGGCGTTAACCCGCTAGCCATTGGACTTTTCGTCGAATAATTTACATAACCAGCCGCATTTATCCGAACACCTAGCTCGAAATCCTCCGTAATGGTATCTGTCGGAAAACCACCAACATCTTCAATCGCCTTGCGGAAAATAAGCGTATTAGACCCCGTATAAAGCGCTGCACCGTGCGAATTATTGAAAACATTAATTTCTTTGGAAAAGAAATCTTGTTCGTTTGGTAAGGTTGATTCTGAAAACAAGTTAAATTGGAAAATATCAGCATTGTAAAAACTTTGTGGCGTTTGAATCAAACCAACTTTTGACTTATCATAATCGTCACCATTTTCATAAGCCTCAACTTGTTCAACAAAATAAGGCACAGTTTCCAACAGGAATTCACGATAAGGAATCATATCCGCATCAAATGTCGCCACCAAAGGTGATGACGTCTGACGTAAAGCATTATTGTAGTTTCCTGATTTGGCATCTTTATTATCCGCCAAACCAAAATAACCAACACCAAGCTCATCAGCCAATTTGGCAACTTCTAGACGATTGGTATCATCACAGACGTAGATATGCACCTTAGACTTATCAGGATATTCCATAAAAGTACAGGCATTAATCGTCTTATAAAGCAACTCTGGATCCTCATTATGCGTTGCAATCAAAACATCCACATCTGGGTAACGCTCCTTAGCAATCTCAGGCTTTTCAAGTTCAAAGTCCTTTTGCTTATTCCAAATGAGAATGTAGCCTGTAATGGCTGAAACTACCTCACTTCCCCACAATAAAATCCCAAAGATCAGCGCAAACCATGAATCATGCCACGGAATAGTCGCCACCAAACGCCAAGTTAAATAAAAGGCAGTCGTTACAAATGCAACGAAATAGAGTATCCTCTTACTAGTCTTCATTCTCACCTCCACTAAAAATCAAATGTTTTTGCACAAAATAACTGACAATGAAAAGTGTACCGTCAACTAAAATCTTCACCAATGAAATTGGCAGCGTCGTCAAGGCATTTCCTAGAACTGTAACCAATAAACTTGACAAAACAATCTGTACTACCACCAAAGTGAAGTATTTTATCGCACTATTTGATTGACCTCGTTTAAAGACCACCTTACGATTCAAGGTGAAATTAACAACAGATGATATCACACGCGCTAAAATCGAAGCTAACGTCACCGCACTAAAACTTAATCCATTAAACAAAGAAATTAAAATCGTAAAAGCAACAATATCAACCAAGAAGGAAAACAATGATGAAAAAATGTACTTGAAGAAAACCTTGTAAATTCTAATCGAGTCACGAATCACATCAAAATGCGACGACTGATTTTCATCCAAATAAATCGTTGCAATGCCAACTTCACAAATCGGAATATTGTCCTCTTTTGCCTCAAGTAACATATTCATCTCAAATTCATACCGTTCACCTTCCACGGTTAAGAGTTTTGGCAACCATGACATAGGAATCACACGAAGCCCCGTTTGCGTATCAGAAACGTTCACACCTGTCATAGCCCCCAAGACGTCTCTTGTCAATAAATTTCCAAATTTACTACGTAAAGGAACAGATTTTTCAAATGTTCTAACACCCAGCACCAAACTATCAGGATGTTGCAAAAATTCAGCCAAACATTTCATCATGTCTTCGTAGGTGTGTTGACCATCAGAATCAATCGTCACAATTCCTTTGGCATTAGGAAAATTGTCCAAAGTATATGAAATAGCCGTTTTTAAAGCACGACCTTTTCCTTTATTATCAGCATGTCTTTGCAAATGACATGCATAGTTACTCTGCGCTATTGCAAATAACGGTGCAAAGTCAGCTCCACTACCGTCATCGACTAGAATAATGT
>NZ_KV832028.1:0-635 GCF_001837325.1 Streptococcus sp. HMSC065H07 | reverse complement strand
CCACTTCGTGCTTGACAAAGTCTTCACCGATAATTCCACTAGATAAGCTCACAATACCAATAGTAGAAACCATGTCTTGACCCTCCTGAAAATAGATTGAGCCTATCTTATCACAGGAGATGAGATAAAACAACAAGAATTAGAGTCAGAAGAAGACTTTTAGATCGAGAAAATAGTAAAAAAGCAACCGCTCGATGTGGTTGCTTTTTATAGTAGTTGTATTCTTATAGAGCAGTAAGGAAAGTCAGTCCGCCAAGGATAACCCCGGCTGAGTTTGGAATGATTAGAATCCAGTCTTTCTTAGGCTCTTGTGTCCATCCATAAATGACCCAGATTAAGCAAGAGACAGCTGCTGATAAAGGTTGGAATGGTTGAGCTTTGTTCCCTTGTAAATTGGCAAAAATTTGAGGGATGTAGGCTATAAATACAATAATCCCGATAAAGGCACCAATTGAACCAACAACTTGATTAATTCTCTGTTTAGTCATATATATTTCTCCTTATTACTTTATTAGTATAACAGAAAAACAACTTGGATTCAAGGACAAAACCTCGGGATTCTAAGGAAAGACTTTACATTAGAACGTTTTTAGAAAATGTAGCAACATTTCTTTGTCTAACTCACAAATGTCTGC
>NZ_KV832027.1:0-655 GCF_001837325.1 Streptococcus sp. HMSC065H07 | reverse complement strand
ATATGGCATAAACAATTTTACCGATTTTGGGTAGAAGTATAATCGTAAAGTTTGTTATGCGTTATGAGGTAATACATTGTTCTGATGAGACGATGTATAGAGGCAATCGTGTGTGGTTTGGTTGAAGTCACTTGCGATTGTCTTTTTCGTTTATCATAGAAGTCTGCGATATGACAAGGATTGCTGTGGCTAGCTGAAGCTATGTTATGAATGCACTTAAAGAGAATCTTTCTAGCATAGGGATTCCCACGTTTGGTGATATGTTCCTTGGCTAGAAAGTCCCCAGATTCATAGTGTCTGAGGTCAATGCCGATAAAAGCATTGATTTGATTGGCAGAGTGAAATCGACGAATGTCACCAAGTTCACCAATAATGCTTGTCGCTGTAGTTTCAGCTATTCCAGGAATAGAGAGAAGAATCTCGTATTCTGGCAAAGGTTGAGCCAATGTTACCATCTCCTCTAAAACACTTTTTCTATATTCAGAAAGCCTAAGTAACTCCCCTGCATAGTATTTGACCTCTTCCATCATTGGAGAGGTTTTCTTGACCGCACAATAAGACTGATTAGCTAGTTTTGTAAGCTTATCTACTAAGTAAGTCACACGTTTTTCAGAGATGCGTTTTGATGTAGACTGACGGATGATAGCTCTTAATG
>NZ_KV832026.1:67871-141489 GCF_001837325.1 Streptococcus sp. HMSC065H07 | reverse complement strand
AAACGACAGCGCCAGCAGTTCTCCTTGAACTTGGTTTCTTGTCAAATCCACAAGAAGCTGCTCGCTTGAATACCGCTGCTTATCAAGAGACTTTAGCTAACGCAATTGTGGCAGGGATTAAGCGTTACTATTCTATTTATAATTAATAGATTGAGAGAATCTTATGGTTCTCTTTTTTATTTTTAAAGAGCGAAAACGCTTGCATAAATCTAATCTAAATGGTATATTAAAAAACATGAAAACGTTAACAAAAAGGAGTTAGTATGAAAAGGAATACTCAAACTAATGACGAAAAAGTCCTTCGTTATAGTCTTCGCAAGTACAAGTTAGGGTTGGCTTCTGTAACCATTGGAGCTGTTTTTTTGAGCTTTGCTGCTACTCATGGAGTCAAGGCAGAAGAAGTAGTGTCAACACCTGCCTCAAGTACACAGGTAGAATCAGCTGATTCTAGTCTTACCACCAGTGGTCTAGTAACTGAAACGCCAACAGCTCCTCTAACAGCTGAGAATGCCACAGTGTCCAAGGAAAATGAGCCAGTTTCTCTTTCAGAAGAAAACACTAGCCGTACTGAGCCTACCAAGCTAACTGAAACTAGCGAAAACACGCCAAAAACAGTAAGTACTAATAATGGTCAAGCTCTCACTAATGCATCTGAGGAACCTATTGCTGAGGGGACTATTCGCTTGCATTTCCAAGAGTTGCCAAGTCAGGATAAGGCATCACTTGGGCTTTGGACTTGGGATGATGTGGAGACGCCATCATCTCAGAAAGGTGCTTGGCCAACAGGAGCAACCTCATTTGCAGAAGCCAAACAGGATAATTATGGTGTTTACTTGGATGTGAAGCTGTCTTCGACACCTAAAAAGCTTAGTTTCTTGATTAATAATGCCGCTGGAACGAACCTTTCAGGTGATAAAGCAGTCGAAATTCTTAGTCCTCAAATGAATGAGGCCTGGATTGACAAGGATTTTCAAGTTTACAGTTATCAACCTATCCCTCAAGATCACGTTCGTATCAATTATTTCCGTACGGATGGCGACTATGGCAATAAGTCTGTATGGTATTGGGGAGATGTAAAGGATGCCCCAAGTAATTGGCCTGATGGTGTCAATTTCCAACCAAATGGTAAGTATGGTGCTTATTTAGACATTCCGCTAACACAAGCGGCAAAATCGATAGGATTTTTACTCTTAGATGAGAGCAAAACAGGAGATGATGTGAAAATTCAACCAAATGATTATAAATTTAGTGACTTGAAAAAAACTCGTCAGCTTTTCGTACGAGATACTGATACGACAGTCTACACCAACCCTTACTTTGTCAAGGATGTGCGTTTGACTGGGGCTCAGCAACTTAGTCCAAGCAAAATTGAACTCAGCTTTACCAACTTAGACGAGGTCTCATCTGAAGACATTCTCAAAGACCTAAAGGTGACAGACAAGGATGGTAACAGTGCAACTCTTAAACAGCTTGAGTTGGATGCTAAACTCAAAAAAGCTACACTAATAGGTGATTTTGCTGCGGAAAATCTACCTTACAAGGTCACTTTGGGTAATGATAGTTTTAAAACGTCTGAGAGTTGGCAATTGAAGGATGCGCTCTACAGTTACGATGGTGAATTGGGTGCCCGTCTTCAAGAGAATGGTACTAAGGCACATGTGACACTTTGGTCACCAAGTGCAGATCAAGTGGATATCATTGTCTATGATAAGAATAATCAAGACATGGTTCTTGCTGAACATGCCCTAAGCAAAGGACCTCGAGGGACTTGGCAAGCTGACTTGCTTGCGACTGATCTTGGCTTGGAAAACTTAACAGGTTATTTCTATCAATATCGCATTAAACGTGGTGATCAGTCTGTAATCGTTTTGGATCCTTATGCTAAGTCTTTGGCTGCTTGGAATAGTGATGATGCCAGTAAGGGACCTGAACACAAGATTGCCAAGGCTGCCTTTGTAGATCCTGCTAATTATGGACCAAAAGATCTTGACTACGCTAAGATTCCAAACTTTAAATCTCGAGAAGATGCCATCATTTATGAGGCTCATGTCCGAGATTTCACCTCTGATAAGGCTATCTCAACTGAATTGAAACATCAGTTTGGGACTTTCGCAGCCTTTGCTGAGCGTTTGGATTATCTTAAGGATCTCGGTGTTACCCATATTCAGCTTTTACCAGTATTAAGCTACTATTTTGTTAATGAAATGCAAAATGGGAAGCGTTTGGATGCCTATGCATCAAGTGATAGTAACTACAACTGGGGCTATGATCCACAAAACTATTTCTCTTTGACGGGTATGTATTCTGAAAACCCAAGTGAACCAGCTAAACGTATCGAAGAATTCAAGAATTTAGTTGCTGCTATTCATGCCCACGGTATGGGCGTTATCTTGGATGTGGTCTATAATCATACAGCTAAGACAGCTATTTTTGAAGACCTTGAGCCAAATTATTATCACTTTATGGATGCTGATGGCACTCCTCGTTCGAGTTTTGGAGGGGGGCGTCTAGGCACGACTCACTATATGAGTCGTCGTGTCTTGGTTGATTCGATTGCTTATCTTACTAAGGAATACAAGGTGGATGGTTTCCGTTTTGATATGATGGGTGACCATGATGCTGAAAGTATCGAGCAAGCTTATCATGCTGCACGTGCCCTTAATCCAAACCTCATTATGCTTGGTGAGGGCTGGGTGACTTATACTGGCGATGAAAATAGCCCTGTTCAGCCTGCCGATCAGTCTTGGATGAAAGACACAGATACCGTAGCTGTATTTTCAGACGATATTCGAAACACCCTCAAATCAGGTTATCCAAACGAGGGGACACCTGCCTTTATCACAGGTGGCAAACGTGATATTAATAAGGTCTTTGACAATATCAAGGCACAACCAACTAACTTCGAAGCTGATTCTCCAGGTGATGTGATTCAATATATTGCTGCTCACGATAATTTGACCCTTTTTGATATTATTGCCCAATCAATCAAGAAGGATCCAAGCAAGCCTGAGAATAATGCTGAAATTCATCGTCGCTTGCGTCTAGGAAACCTCATGGTATTGACTGCTCAGGGAACACCATTTATTCACTCTGGTCAGGAATACGGCCGCACCAAACAGTTCCGTGATCCTGCCTACCGTTATCCTGTGTCTGAGGACAAGGTGCCGAATAAGTCACATCTCTTAGTGGATGAAAAGGGCAATCCATTTGACTATCCTTACTTTATCCATGATTCTTATGATTCTAGTGATGCCGTCAATCATTTTGATTGGACTAAAGCAACTGATAGTCAGGCATTCCCAGAAAATACGAAAACTCGCGCCTTTACCAAAGGGTTGATCGCCTTACGTAAGTCGACAGATGCCTTCAATTTCAAATCAAAAGCAGATGTAGATGCACGTCTAACGCTATTGACAGTTCCTGGTCAGGACAATGTCGCTCAAGAAGATTTGGTATTGGGATACCAAACTATTGCTTCGAATGGAGACCGTTACCTTGTCTATGTCAATGCTGATAGCAAGGCTCGTCAGTTTGATTTGAGCAAGATTACAAATAGCCTATCCTATCTGGTTTTGGCAGATGGCAGTCAAGTCAATTTATCCGGAATTAGTGAGTTATCAGGTGTTGCAATCAACAATCACATCTTGACCTTGGATCCACTAACAGCGACTATTATTCGTTTGACTAATGCTAAAACACCAACTGAGGCAGTAGATCAGCCTTCTGAAAAGACCGGGTCATTTGGTGGTAAAAATACTGAGGCAACTAAAACAAATGTCAAGGCTTCAGGTAAAGAGGACCTTGTTGGAGATGCTGAACTTGTTAATCGTGATAATGGTCAGGCTAAGACTGAAGCTAGTCATCAGACTGATAAACAACTGCCATCCACTGGTGAAAAGACAAATCGTGGACTCTTTGTAGCAGGTCTGCTAAGTATTCTTAGTCTAGGATTCCTTCGAAAACGTCGTACAAAATAATAAGTAGCAACAGGTTATTTCCTGTTGTTTTTCTTTTATTTAGAATCATTCTTATCTGCTCTTTAGAATAGTTCTTAAATAGCCTAAAACCGTTGACAGTGCTGGTTTCTTCTGTTAGTTTAGATATTGTTCTCTTACATACGAGAGATCATTATTGACTTATCATCGTTCGTTTTTTATTAATGATAAAACGACGATTCACATATATAACGACAAATGTCGAACACTATCTTGAAAATAGGAGACATTCATGAAAAAACTTAGCAAACTTGGTGTTGTTCTTTTGGCATCAGGACTTTTATTGACGGCTTGTGCCAAATCTGGTAATTCAAGTCATTCAAGTTCAACTAGCTCAAAACTCACAGCCAGTGAGCAAAAGCAATTGAAGCAGGCCACAAGTGATTATAAGACTTTCGTAGAAGGCGAAATTGATCAGCTTTTGAAAGATACTGAAGGATTCAGTGAAACCCTCAAGTCAGGAAATCTTGAAGAAGCTAAGAAACAATACCCATTGGTTCGTATGGCTTACGAGCGTTCAGAGCCGATTGCAGAAAGCTTTGGTGAGTCTGACGTGAAAATCGACTACCGTTTGGTTGATTACATGGACGAAAATAAATCAGAAGACGGTTGGTCAGGGTTCCACCGTATCGAACGTATCATGTGGCAAGACAACACGACAGAGGGTACAGCTGCCTATGTAGATCAATTGGTTAACGATATTAAGGAACTCAAAGCTAAAATTGCAACTGTTAAAGTTACCCCAGATATCATGTTGACAGGTGCTGTTGACCTTCTGAACGAAGTAGCAACTCAAAAGATTACAGGTGAAGAAGAGGTCTTCTCACACACTGATCTTTACGACTTCCGTGCCAATATTGAGGGAGCGGAAAAAATCTTTGAACTCTTCAAACCGTTGATTCAGAAGAAAGATGCTAAACTTGTTAAGACTCTGGAAACTGAATTCAAGAATGTCAATGGTCTTTTGGACAAACACATGACTGATGAGAAAAACTATAAGTCTTATACAGATTTGAGTGAGGCAGATACTAAGGAATTGGCCGAAGCTGTAACTAAACTTGGTGAACCATTATCACAAATGGGTGTTATCCTAGAAGGGAAATAAGAAAAATGACTGACGAAAAATTTTTAGATCAAAAAATGGACCGTCGTGAATTTCTTAAAAAAGCAGGTATTGGAGGGGCTGGGCTTGCGCTTGGTCTTTCTGGTGCATCTGCTTTTTTCGCTAATCAGGATAGTTCAAGTAAAAAGGCTTATGATGGTGATGAAGATATTAGCTTCTTTGGCAAGCACCAGGCTGGGATTACGACTCCTATGCAGAAGGCTTGCTACTTGGTGGTGCTAGATCTTCATACAACCGATAAAAAAGAAGTCATCCAGCTTTTTAAAGACTGGACAGATTATAGTAGTAAATTAGTAGAAGGTGAGCTAGTAAAAAAGGATGGTTCTAATACCCTCTTGCCACCAAGTGATACTGGCGAAACCGTGGGACTCAATCCCTATCGCCTGAGTCTGACTTTTGGGGTTTCGGCTGATTTTCTTAAAAAGCTTGGTTTGGAATCCAAACGTCCTAAGCTCTTCCGAGATTTGCCACCATTTCCAAAGGAGCAGTTGCAGGACAAGTACACGGGTGGTGATATCGTGATTCAAGCCTGTGCGGACGATGAACAAGTAGCTTTCCACGCTGTCCGCAATCTGATTCGTAAAGGTCGTAATAAAATCACCATGAAGTGGAGCAAATCAGGGTTTGCAGCAATTGGAGACCGTAAGGAAACGCCTCGAAATCTCTTTGGCTTCAAGGACGGTACTGCCAATGTTACGACGGAAAAGGAATTCGACAAGGTTGTCTGGACTGATAGTAAAGATTGGATGAAGGGTGGTTCTTATATGGCTCTTCGTCTGGTACAGATGCACCTTGAAACTTGGGATCGTACTAATTTGCAAGAGCAGGAAAACACCTTTGGTCGTTACAAGGAATCAGGCGCTCCCTTTGGTAAGAAAGATGAGTTTGACGAAGTAGATTTGTCAAAATTACCAGTCGATTCGCATGTGCGTTTGGCTAAAGAAGTAGACCTTCCTATCTTACGTCGTTCATATTCTTATTCAGATGGCATTGATGAGAGAACTGGCCAGTTTGATTCAGGTTTGATTTTCATTGCCTACCAGAAGGATCCAGACAGTTTTGTCAAAATACAGACCAATCTTGGTGCTGTAGACAAGATGAACGAGTACATCACCCATATCGGAAGTGGCCTCTTTGCTTGCTTTGCTGGCGTGGAGAAAGGAGGCTACATTGGTCAAGCACTCTTTGAATAAACTCCTCGTTTTGCTTGGGCTTTTAGCCTTATTCTGGACCTATCCAGTAGCTGCTGAATCATACAGTGATCTTTTCATCAAAATCACAGATGCCACAACAGCTGTTCAAAATAAAGATCAAACAAAAGCTAAGGAATTGGTTGCTGAGATTAAGACTGATTTCGAAACAAAAGAAAATCACGATTCCAAGGCTGGTAAAAAAGTTAGCAAGGCTCTTGATATTAAAGGTGACGTGACAGAAGAGGACCTAACCTCCATTTCGTCAGCCCTTCTTAAATTTGAGAAAGAGCAAAATCCTGTTGATTTAGATGCCGAAAAGGAAAAACTTGAAACACGCCTAGAGCCTTATTTCAAAAACTTACAGGATGCCATTACGGCCAAAGACCTGGCTGCAACACGCAAAACTTACAGTGAATTAAATAATGCTTGGACGCGAAATGAAGCTGTTGTCCGTGACCACAGTACTGCCTACTACGGCAAGATTGAGACGGCCATTTCACTTTTGCGAAGTAGCATTGAGACGGAGCCTACTGATTTCACCAGCATCCAGTCATCTTATGATGATCTCAAGGGTGGGATTGATGACTTTATCAAGGGTGTCCCTCTTGATAGCACAAGCTCAAGTTTAACCCTAAAAGATGGTATTAAGCTCTTGGAAAAGGCTCTAGCTCAATTCCAAGCAGGTGATGAAAAAACGGCTGCGGCAACTATGAAGAAGTTCATCACTATCTGGCCAACCATTGAAGGCGATGTAAGCACAACTAATCCAAGCCTTTATACGCGTGTGGAAAGTGAAACACCTGTTATCATGGTTAAGGGAAAAGAAAAAGCTTATCAGGCCAAACTGCAAGCCTTGATTACAGACCTATCTGCTATTGATACAAGTGCTTCTTATAATGCCTTTGATGCCATGTTGATTCTCTTACGTGAAGGGGTTGAAGCCCTCCTCATTGTTATGGCTCTTGTGACAACTCTTAAGGCAGCCAAGATGCGTAAGGGACTTAAATGGGTTTATGGCGGAGCTATTGCTGGTGTTCTTGCCAGCGCAGTTATAGCTGTTATCTTACAAGTTGTCTTTCCAGCTGTGACCTCGGGGGCTAACCGTGAAATTATTGAAGGTGGCGTTGGTATCTTTGCAGTTGCGATGATGATCCTGATTGGAATTTGGCTCCATAGCAAGTCTTCAGTCAAACAGTGGAATGACTTTATGGACCGCCAGATGAAGACAGTGACGGCTACTGGAAGCTTTGTATCCATGTTTGCACTCAGTTTCTTGGCTGTCTTCCGTGAAGGTGCCGAGACTATTCTTTTCTATGTCGGTATTGTCCCACGTATAACGACAGCTAATTTCTTGATTGGTATTGCTTCAGCCATTGCAGTTCTTGTTATCATTGCTGTGGCTATGACTAAAGCGAGTCACTATATTAAACCGCACCGCATTTTCTTTATTTTGACTTGGTTGATTTATGCCTTGGCCTTCAAGATGCTCGGTGTCAGTGTTCATGCCCTTCAGTTGACTAATATGATGTCTAATCATTTGATTAGTGGTTTCCCAACCATTGATTGGGCTGGTATCTATCCAAGCTGGGAAGTCTTGATTCCACAACTTATTTTTATTGCTATTATTGCCTTTGTGATGGTGAAACAGCATGGCAAGAAATAAAGATGAGATGACTATTGTTGAGCATCTGGTGGAATTTCGGAGACGTTTCATTGCAGTAGTGTTATGCTTTTTCCTAGTTTTTTGTATTACTCTGTTGTTTGCTGGGCAACTCTATGCTTATCTAACCAGAGGATTTGACAAGCCTTTATTAGTTCTAGGGCCTAACGATATTCTTTGGATTTACATTAACTTGGCTAGTCTCATGGCTTTTACGGTCACTTTGCCTTTCACCACCTACCAAATTTGGCAGTTTGTGAAACCAGGTTTGAGGGACAATGAAGCGCGTGCTATCTTTGCTTATATCCCAGCAACTTTTGTCTGTTTTGTATTGGGTTTGGCTTTTGGTTATTATTTTGTTAGTCCAGCTATCTTAGAGGTGCTTTTAAAACTAGGCGAAGGGCTCTTTAATACACAAATTACAGCACAGAACTACCTTAGTTTCTTACTGCATACGACAGTGCCTTTGGCCGTTCTCTTTGAACTCCCCGTAGTTGTGAGTTTTTTGACATCTATCGGCATAATAACACCAGTTTTTCTGACACATTATAGACGCTATGCTTACTTTATTCTCTTGGTTTTGGCGGTCATTCTAACACCAGCTGACTTTATCAGCGACCTGGCCATGACGGCACCCTTAATCTTGCTTTATGAAGTTAGCGTAACTCTAAGTAAGTTCATTTATAAACGTAAACAAAGAAAATATAAAGATAAATAGAAAGGAAATCTCATGGGAATTCTACGTGATATCGGAGCCCCAGGACTTATCATTATTGTCCTAGGAGCCCTCCTCATCTTTGGTCCTAAACGCTTGCCAGAACTCGGCCAATCCATCGGTAAAATGCTAGCCGAATTTAAAGCAGCTGTAAGTAAGACTGATGAAGATAAAAAGGATCATGAGACTGAGAAGAAAGACTAGTTCCTAGATACTCTAGTTTCTTGACAATTCTAAGCTTTTATGACATAATACACTTGTATTGAATAGTAAGTCTATATCATAGGCAAGAAAAGACCCCAAGCTAACTTCCACATAAGCTCGGGGTCTTTTTTAGCACTATCTATCCTTGTTTAACCACTTGTCGATCAGACGAAGGATAACACCGACCACAATAGGTCCGATGATAGTTTTGAATAGTAAATCCATCATAGGCAAACTCACCTCCCTTCGTAGGCGGTGTCGAGGTGCCAAGGGATATTATATCATAGATTGAGAGAGTTGTTTAGTGAGTGTCAGGAAGCAAAAGTTAGAAGGTAGTTTAATCATGCCATACAAAAAATCAGCTCAAGAAGGCTGATTTTTTTATTTTACAAACTGATACGTTTTTCTGTCTCAGCGTCGAAGAAATGACCTTTTGCAACGCTGAAAGTAAGGTTTACTTTTTCACCTGGATTGTGGAAGTCACGCGCATCAACACGGGCAGCAAATTCAGTTTCTCCAAGTTTTAGGTAAAGCATTGTTTCTGCACCAAGAAGCTCTGAAACGACGACTTCAGCATCTACATTGGCATCTGGATATACTTCTTGAACGATTGGACTGCTTGAAACATCTTCAGGACGGATACCAAAGATAACTTCTTTGCCTTGATAACCTGTTTCTTTCAAGATTTTAGCTTGACCTTCAGAAATTGCAATATCCAAGCCTTCAGAGTTAGTGATACGATTGCCGTCAACCTTAACATTGAAGAAGTTCATAGCAGGACTTCCGATAAATCCAGCAACAAATTTGTTGGCTGGTTCATTGTAAAGTTCCTGAGGTGTACCAATTTGTTCGATACGACCGATAGTACCAGAACCATCAGGATTTTTAGTAGAACTCATGATAACGATACGGTCAGCAAGAGTCATGGCTTCTGTTTGGTCGTGAGTAACATAGATGGTTGTTGCGCCAATATTACGAGTAATTTTAGCAATTTCAGCACGCATAGTGACACGAAGTTTAGCATCCAAGTTTGAGAGAGGTTCATCCATGAGGAAGACTTTAGCATCACGAACGATGGCACGTCCCATAGCTACACGCTGACGTTGACCACCAGAAAGGTCTGCCGGCTTACGATCTAAGAACTCAGTCAACCCAAGGCTAGCAGCAGCTTCACGCACACGTTTGTCAATATCGTCTTTTTTATATTTACGAAGTTTAAGACCAAAGGCCATATTTTCATAAACAGTCATGTGTGGGTAAAGTGCGTAGTTTTGGAATACCATGGCAATGTCACGGTCTTTTGGTGATTTGTCATTAACTACTTCACCATCAATATAGAGTTTACCTTCAGTGATTTCTTCAAGTCCAGCAACCATACGGAGAGTTGTTGATTTACCACATCCTGAAGGACCTACGAAAACGATGAATTCCTTGTCTTTGATGTCGATACTGAAATCTTCAACAGAGTAGTGAGTTGCATTTGGGTATTTTTTGTAAATTTTATCCAGTTTAAGAGTTGTCATATCATTTATCCTTTATTATTTAACTGATCCGCCGGTTACACCTTCAACATAGTATTTCTGCATGAAGATAAAGAGAAGAGTGATTGGGATGGCGATGATAATAGCACCTGCGGTAAATGGAAGGAACCATTCATTGATAGCGTCTTGGTTAAGCATTTGGTAGAGTCCAAGGGCAACGGTATATTTATCTTTAACGTCACCGAGGATAACAGATGCAAAGATGAAGTCTACCCAAGGTCCCATGAAGGCCATGAGGGCAGTGTAGACGATGATTGGTTTAGAAAGTGGCAAGGTAATTTTGGTAAAGATTTGAAGACGAGTTGCCCCATCAATCATTGCTGATTCATCCAATGAGTAAGGAATGGTATCAAAGAAGCCTTTCGCAATGTAGAAACCAAGTGCTGCCCCAGCAGAATAAACCAAAACCAAAGATGTCAAGGTTTGTGTCAAATTAAGGGCCTTCAAAATATAGTAGACCGCAATCATAGACATGAAACCAGGGAACATGTTAAGTACAAGTGCCAATTTCAAGAAGCCATTTCTGTGTTTGAATTTAATACGGCTAAGTGAGTAGGCCATCCCAACGGTAATCAAAGTTGAGAGGATACATGTACATGTGGCAACGATGAAGGTATTGATGAACCATTTTCCAAATGGATAAGCATCGCTGGTAAACAGTTTGATGTAGTTATTAAAAGTGTAAGTCTTAGGGAAGAAGTAAGGTACCGCATTGGCTCCTTCACCACGGAAACTTGTAAGGAAGATCCAGATAATAGGAATCAACCAGATAACAGCTAGAACTGTCAATAGAATATAAGTACCAGTTAGGTAAAGATTTTTCTTACGTTTCATTATTTAGCAGCCCCTTCCTTGAATGAAGATGATCTTGTGTAGGCCAAGAGACTGAATGTTGCAGAGATGGCGAAAATCAAGATACCGATAACAGATGCCAAGTTGTAGTCTTTAGCGCTAACAGTCAGTTTGTAGAGCCAAGTTACCAAGAGGTCAGTTGAACCCGCTTGATAGTATTCAGAATTAGTAGGTCCACCACCAGTAAGGAAGTAGATAACGTTGAAGTTATTGATATTACCGATGAATTGTTGAATCAATGATGGTGCCATAATCAAGAGAATTTGTGGGAAAGTGATGCTCTTGAAGATTTGGAACTTGCTTGCTCCATCAATTTCAGCTGCTTCAATCTGCTCAGTTGGCAAGTTCATGATGATACCAGTTGCGACCAACATTGTGAATGGAATACCAATCCACATATTAACAAAGATAATAGAGAACTTAGCCCAAACTGGGTCAGTCAAGAACGGAATAGGTCCATTAGTGAGATGCAAGGTTTGAAGCAAACCATTCAAAGGACCGTGATCATTAAGGAAGTTACGCATCAAAAGAAGGGATACAAACTGAGGAACGGCGATAGTGATAACAAAGAGTGTACGCCATACTTTCTTGAATTTAAGGCCCTTAGTGTTAAGCAAGAGGGCAAGGACAATACCGAAGAAGAAAGTAGTTGCTGTTGCAGCAACGGCCCAAATCAAGGTCCATGTCAAAAGTGGGAAGAAAGTACCAGCCATACGACCTTGTAAGACTTCACCAAAACTTGAGAAACCAACCCAGTCAAAGAGTGATTTAGGTGCTGGGTGATTGTGGTCAAAGTTAGTAAAGGCCAAACAGATCATGTAGATCAAAGGCAAGATTGTGAAGAGCAAAACTCCAATCAATGGGACAGTCATAAGTCCCATGTGGAAACGACCATCAGCCAAGGTCTTGAAGTCTTCGATAAAGTTAGGAACTTTACGTCCAGACTGTTTGAGAGCCATGAGATGACGAGCACTCTTAAGGTTACACCAGTAAATATAAGCAAAAACTGCACAGAAGATTAATGATGCAAGACCAAAAATCAACATAAGCATTGAATTATCTCCAGCGACCTGAACAGTAAGCTTAACCCCATTAACTTCTTTAATAGCCTCACCTTGTTCTTGAGTCCCCAG
This sequence comes from Streptococcus sp. HMSC065H07, assembly GCF_001837325.1. Taxonomy (NCBI): domain Bacteria; kingdom Bacillati; phylum Bacillota; class Bacilli; order Lactobacillales; family Streptococcaceae; genus Streptococcus; species Streptococcus sp. HMSC065H07. The sequence continues at coordinate 129,073 of NZ_KV832026.1, read as the reverse complement.
GGTAATCATCCCTTTAAGTGCAGGGATGATTTGGATAACGAAGGCTACTAAGAAGGCAATCTCAGAAAGGAGGAAGAGCAAGCCCTTGGTGAACTGTTTGTTGACCAAGTTTGCCAATCCCATTACCAGAAAGGATAATTTGACATCCCATGTACCTTCTTTGAAGACTTGGCGCATAGGAGTTGTGTCGTAGATTGTTTGTGACATAGATATCTCCTCAGATAAATGTGTGATTAGTGATGGTTTCTATTTTGTCTACAATAAAAGATAAAGAGGATAGGAACTTGACCCACCTCTTTACCTTGTCATTGTTAGGATTCTTATTTAGCCGCTGCCAAATCTTTATCAAATTGTTGTAATTTAGTAAGGAATTGGTCTTCCTTGATTTTACCGTTATAAGCGTCACTCATAAGAGCAGCACTTTCAGTCCAGAAGACTGACATTTGACTAAGTTTAGGCATAACAGTTGTGTACTGCTCAGATGAACCCATAGTAATTACAGCTTGTGCAAGTGCATCCTTTTGAACAGCTTCAGAAGCCTGAACTTCTTTGTTGGCTGGGATGATGTGACGGTCTTCATTAGTGAATTGGTTATTTTGACTGTCTTTGCTTGTCAAAGCTTGTGCCAATTGGTAAGAAGCAGCAATACGTTCAGCGTTACCTTTAGATGGTGTTTGGTTAACAGCGTAAAGTTTTACACCCATGAAGGCTTTTTGTTGAACGTCTTGACCACCGATATTAACTGTTGGATAAACAGCAACACCAAGATTGTCTTTACCGACAGCTTTAGCAGCTGCAGCGTAGTCCCATGGTCCTGATTGGAAAGCATCAACAGAACCATCTTCGAATTTAGCCATCATGTTAGCTGAATCAACATTAACAAATCCTTTGTTGTCTTTTTGAGCTGCGATGAATTTAAGAACGTTCACACCAGCTTCATTGCCCCAGTTAGTCCCTTTAACATCTTCACCGTTAGGGCCAAAGAGTGTGTCACCAACTGAAAGGAAGAGAGGACCAGTTACATAAGCATTAACTTCTTTCAAGTTGCTACCAAATTTAGCTTTAGAAGTGATTGTTTCATATGATTTAACATCTTCTTCGTTAAGTTTAGATTTATTGTAGTATGTAACTTGTGTTTCAATACCGTATGGGAAGGCGTAAGTTTTACCTTTGTATTGAGCACCTACAGTAGCTTGCTCAGTATCTTGATCAGCAATTTCTTTTGAGTATTGCTCTGGGATTTCTTGGATAGCTCCAGCGTCTACCAATTTACCGAGTTGGTCATGTGGAAGTGAGAAGACATCTGCAGCAGTAGAAGCATCCTTAGTCAAGTTTTCTTGAGCATTTGGATCTTCCATTTCAACCATATCAACTTTGTAACCAGATTTCTTTTCAAACTGTGCTACTGTATCTGAGTAAGATTTCTTAGCGCCAGTTGGTACCCAAAGTTTCAAAGTCTTGCTATCTGAACTTGAGCTCTTGCTTGAGTTTGACCCGCAAGCTACCAAGAGCGATCCAGCCACAAGTAATCCAGCACTACCAAGTAATACCTTTTGCCATTTTTTCATTTCTATTTCCTCCAGAAATTTAGTTTACGATAACCATTATGCAACCGTTTTCACAATCTGTCAAGTATTTTGTAAAAAAAAATTATTTTTTGCAAACGATTGCATAAAACACCTATCTAGTTTATAATTGTTCTTATATTTTATGACTTTAAAGAAAATTTTATGAGAATGAGAGGGACATAATGGCTACAATTAAAGATGTTGCTAAGAAGGCTGGAGTCAGCCCATCAACGGTAAGTAGGACATTAAAGGATAACTCGGCTATTTCAGAAGAAACAAAAATTAAAGTAAGAGCAGCTATGGAAGAATTAGGTTATGTACCAAACTCAGCAGCACAAATGTTGGCAACAGGCTTAACTCATAGTTTAGGTGTTGTTCTTCCACCCTTAACAGACCGTGAAAATATCAGCCAGCCCTTCTATATGGAGATTTTAACAGCAATCAATGAAGAGGCTAGTTGTCATTCTCAGGTCGTTAGTATTGCTACGGGTGCTACTCTAGAGGAATTAGTCAAGCAAGTTGAGCTCATGCATCGCCAAAAACGGGCAGATGGCTTTATAATTCTCTATTCAGAAAAGAAAGATCCGGTTAAAGATTACTTATTAAAACAAAAAGTACCTTTTGTAGTGGTTGGAGCAGCAGTGGATAATGAAAATAAAGTAACCTATATCGATAATGATAATAAGGAATTAGGTCATGAAGCTGTGAACTACTTACAGGCAAAAGGTCACCGAAAGATTGGTTTTGTCACAGACGATTTATTTGGGCAAGTAGGACAGGAACGTTATCAAGGGTATCAGGAAGCGGCAGACAATCTAAATTTGGATGTTTTACCTGAACTTGTATTTTCAGCTCGAACAATCGAGACTTTTAAAAAGGAATTGGAAAGATTTTCTCCGACAGCTTTGATTGTTAAGGATGACCTTATTGCCCTTCGTCTCATTCAATGGTTAAACAACCAAGGATTTAGAGTTCCTGAAGATTATGCCATTATTTCTTTCAATAATTCGACTTTTGCTGAAATCATGCATCCTTTCTTGACCACATTTGACATTAATATTCAGGCACTAGCTAAAGAAAGTGTTCAAAACCTTCTTGGGATTCTTAAAGCGACTAAGATTAAGTCGCAAAAAGTCATTATTCCATTTAAACTTATAGAAAGAGAAAGCGTCTGAACTTATCCCTAATAGGTTAAGGAGCATCCAAGTAGTTGGTTAGAAAAACAGCCGGCTACTTTTTTCGTTTAAAAAGAAACCTATTTTTCGAATTCAATAGAAATAAAGATTTAAGAAAATACTCCCGTAATGTAAGCGCTTGTTTTACGAACTTTATTTTAAAAAGCTATAAATTTTTTATTTTTTTGTTAAAAATTCTTGACTAATGCAAACGTTTGCATTATAATAATAAGTGTAAAAAATAATTTGAGGTAAACGTTATGAACAAACGAGCAAGCGGTGTTTTGATGCACATCACATCACTTCCAGGTGACTACGGGATCGGATCTTTCGGTCAAGCAGCCTATGACTTTGTTGATTTCTTAAAAGAAACAAAACAAACTTACTGGCAGATTTTGCCACTTACTACAACAAGTTATGGGGATTCACCTTACCAATCATTCTCAGCGGTAGCAGGAAATACACACTTTATCGATTTGGATTTCCTTATTCGTGACAAATTTTTAACTAAAGCTGATGTTAAAAACGCTGACTTTGGGTCAGATCCTGAGTTTATTGACTATGCTAAAGTTTACGAAGCACGTCGTCCAATTCTTGAAAAAGCAGTTAAAGCAATTTTAGCAGATAAGAAAGAAACTAAAAGATTCGAAGCTTTTAAAACTAAAAATGCTAACTGGTTAGCTGATTATGCTGATTTCATGGCTATCAAAGAACACTTCGATAACAAAGCACTTCAAGATTGGGATGATAAAAAAGCAGTTAAACGCGATGAAGCAACTCTTGAGAAACTTCGCAAAGAACTTGCTGATGTTATCACATATCACCAAGTGGTACAATACCTCTTCTTTAGCCAATGGGCAGAACTAAAAGCTTATGCTAACAAAAGTGGTATTCAAATCATCGGTGACATGCCAATCTACATTTCAGCTGATAGTGTTGAAGTCTGGACTCAACCACATCTCTTCAAACTAGATGCTGAATGTAAACCACGTTACATTGCCGGAGTTCCACCAGATAACTTCTCAGCAACTGGACAACTTTGGGGGAACCCAATTTACGCTTGGGATAAACACAAAGCAGAAAACTATGCTTGGTGGGTGTTCCGTATTCAAGAATCATTCAAACTTTATGATTACTTGCGTATCGACCACTTCAAAGGTTTCTCTGACTTCTGGGAAATCCCTGGTGGCGATGAAACTGCTGAAAATGGGGAATGGGTTCCAGGACCTGGTTATGACCTCTTCAAAGTGGTTAAAGAAGAGTTGGGTGATCTTAAGATTATTGCCGAAGACCTTGGTAATATTGATGATAAGACACGTAAACTTCTTGCAGACTGTGGTTACCCAGGAATGAAGATTGTTCAATTTGGTTTCTATGATACCACTGGTAACAGCATTGATATTCCACACGTATACACACAACACTCAGTGGCTTACACTGGTACACATGATAATGAAGTTATTAACGGTTGGTATGATAACTTGACACAAGAGCAACGTGATTACACTGATGCTTACATCAACCGTCGTCAAGGTGAACCAATCACACGTGCCCTTCTTCGCACACTCTTTGCAACAGTAAGTAACACAGCCATTGCGACTATGCAAGATATTCTTGATAAACCTGAAAATAGCCGTACAAACTTCCCTAACACAGTTGGAGAAAACTGGAAATGGCGTATGCTTCCAGGTGAAATCACTGTTGATAAGAAAGAATTTTTAACTGATATTACAGAAAGATATAATCGAGTAAATAAAAAAGATATAATCGAGGAAATAAATAAAATGTCTACATTTACAAATTACGTTGAAGCAAAAAATAAAAATCTTAAGGACCTTTCAAACGAAGAAATCTACTACCTTTTGTTGGAATTCGTAAAAGAAGCAGCTGCTCCAAAACCTAAAAACGATAGCAAACGTAAAGTTTACTATATTTCAGCTGAATTCTTGATCGGTAAACTTTTGTCTAACAACTTGATCAACTTGGGCATCTACAAAGATGTTAAAGCTGAATTGGATGCTGCTGGTAAATCAATCAGCGAAATTGAAGATGTCGAACCAGAACCATCTCTTGGTAACGGTGGTTTGGGACGTTTGGCTTCATGTTTCATCGATTCTATGTCAACACTTGGCATCAACGGTGAAGGTGTTGGTCTTAACTACCACTGTGGTCTCTTCAAACAAGTCTTCAAAGAAAACAAACAAGATGCAGAACCAAACTACTGGATTGAAGATCAATCTTGGTTGGTACCAACTGATATCTCTTATGATGTTCCATTCAAAAACTTCACATTGAAATCACGTTTGGACCGTTTGGATATCTTGGGTTATAAGAAAGAAACTAAGAACTACCTTAACCTCTTTGATATCAATGGTGTGGACTACGGTTTGATTGATAAAGGAATCACTTTTGATCAAGACGAAATCCAAAAGAACTTGACACTTTTCCTTTACCCAGATGACTCAACTCGTAAAGGTGAGCTCTTGCGTATCTACCAACAATACTTCATGGTATCAAATGCTGCTCAACTTTTGATTGACGAAGCTATCGAACGTGGATCTAACCTTCACGACCTTCCAGATTACGCTTACGTACAAATCAACGATACTCACCCATCAATGGTAATTCCAGAATTGATCCGTCTTTTGACAGAAAAACATGGATTTGAATTTGATGAAGCAGTGGCAATCGTAAGCAAAATGGTTGGTTACACAAACCACACTATCTTGGCTGAAGCCCTTGAAAAATGGCCTCTTGACTACCTTGAAGAAGTTGTTCCACACCTTGTTGTTATCATCAAAAAATTGGATGCTATCATTCGTGAAAAATTCGAAGATCCACGTGTTCAAATCATTGACAAAGACAAGCGTGTTCACATGGCACACATGGATATCCACTTCTCTACAAGCGTTAACGGTGTAGCAGCGCTTCACACAGAAATCCTTAAATCTTCTGAGTTGAAACCATTCTACGACCTTTACCCAGAACGCTTCAACAACAAAACAAACGGTATTACATTCCGTCGTTGGTTGGAATTCTCAAACCAAGAACTTGCTGATTATATCAAAGAATTGATTGGCGATGGTTACCTTACTGACGCAACTCAATTGGAAAAATTGGCTGCCTTTGCAGATGATCCAGCAGTTCACAAACGTTTGGCTGAAATCAAATATGATAACAAATTGTCTCTTAAACGTTATCTTAAAGCCAACAAAGGTATCGATCTTGATGAAAACTCAATTATCGATACTCAAATCAAACGTTTCCACGAATACAAACGTCAACAAATGAACGCTTTGTATGTCATCCACAAATACTTGGAAATCAAAAAAGGAAACCTTCCAAAACGTAAAATCACTATCATCTTTGGTGGTAAAGCAGCTCCTGCCTACGTTATTGCTCAAGACATCATCCACTTGATCTTGTCACTTTCTGAGCTCATCAACAATGATCCAGAAGTAAGCAAATACCTCAATGTTCACTTGGTTGAAAACTACAACGTAACAGTTGCTGAACACCTTATTCCAGCAACAGATATCTCAGAACAAATCTCATTGGCTTCTAAAGAAGCTTCAGGTACAGGTAACATGAAATTCATGCTTAACGGTGCCCTCACTCTTGGTACAATGGACGGTGCCAACGTTGAGATTGCTGAATTGGTAGGACCAGAAAACATCTTCACGTTCGGTAAAGACTCTGATACAATCATCGACCTTTACGAAAAAGAAGGTTATGTATCACGTGATTACTACGAAAAAGATGCTAACATCAAAGCAGCTGTTGACTTTATCGTAAGTGAAGACCTCGTTAAAGTTGGAGATAAAGAACGCTTGGAACGTCTCCAAAAAGAACTTATCTCTAAAGACTGGTTCATGACTTTGATTGACTTGGCTGAATACATCGACAAGAAAGAAGAAGTATACGCAGCTTACGAAGATCAAGATGCATGGAACAAAAAAGTTGTTTACAACATCGCTGAAGCAGGATTCTTCTCATCTGACCGTACAATCGAACAGTATGACAAAGACATCTGGCACACAAAATAAAAATCTAGTTGCATAGAAGGAAACAAGATCAGAAATGGTCTTGTTTTTTTGCATGAAAAAAACACAGCTAATTTAGATAGTTAGCTGTGTTTACATAAATTTAATTCTGTCAGTTATATTAATGATTCAATATATCATTAATATATGCTTCTTTATTTGATGCATCATAAGTTTTAGATGTTGAGTATTTTAGATAATGGATTTGATCTTTTGCAGTTCTGGATTCTTCTTGTAGGTATGAATCTGTTATGGTAATTTTAAAATTCTCGCTCTTACCTGTTAAATCAAGGCTTAGTGGAAAATTTTTAAATTCATCTGAGTAAAAAGCCATTTTATAAAAGTTGTATCTGTCACCTCTAAATGAATTTAAGTGAGGGAATTGTATATGGTAGATGCCATTCCAATAATTTCCATACTCTCTAATTTCGTAGTCATCGAAAAATTCCTGGATTCTTTCTTTGTTAGCAAAATCTTTATCAAAAGTAACAAAGGGAGTTTGCCAATCCCATAATGGAATTTTGCCTTCATTTCCATAGATAAAATAACTTTGCATTATTCCTGATTTAGGATTTTTCAACTTAAAGTGGTATTTACTGACGCCTTCTTTGACAGCTCCAGTTTGATATAGGGTATCGCCAGGAACTATCAAAAAGAGAAAATCCCTTAGATATAATTCGAAGTCGGTATCCATTGTTTTATCATGTAATCCTGGGAAACGCTGAATCATTTGTCTGTAATTCTCCGCATTAGAAAACCATTCTTTATCAAAGCCTGGACCGACTTCAAAAACTTTATGATCGAAATAGTTTTGATATTCTTCATAATGGTTTTCAGTAGAGGTCACCTGTCCAAAAGGTAAAGTCATATTGGTATTATCTGTAAAAGTAATATGTAAGAAAAGTCTTCGGGGATCAATTCCTTTATCAATATAATGGGCGACCTTATAGGTAGACAAATCATCTGGAAAATCGTCTTTTCCGAAGTGTAGAACCTCAATCTCAATATCTTTGACAACTTTTCTTTGAGGTATTATCTTCTTGACACTGTAATGATAAGCCTTGTAATAGTAATTCTCCTTATCATAGAGGTAAGGCTTATAAGCTCTTTGGTAGGCATTATAGAGAAAAATTCCAAGGGTTACAAAAAGAAGCAGAGCTAAGGCTATTTTGAACTTTTTATTTATTTTATTAGTTAGCCTTGAGAAAAAGAGACTCAATTTACTAGGATTTTGTATCATGTCAAAACTCCCCATATATTTTATACTATTATATCATGAAAATCCTTATACTTAAGGCGTCTTCGTGTACTTTGTCTCCGATTTCCTTTATAATATAAGTATCACATTACAAGAGGAGACCTCATGAAATATATCGTAAATACATCAAATGATCCTGCCTATAATATTGCTTTGGAAGCCTATGCTTTTCGTGAATTGGTGAATGAAGATGAATTGTTCATTCTTTGGATTAACCGTCCAGCTATCATTGTTGGTAAACACCAAAATACCATTCAAGAGATTAACAAAGAATATACAGATGCTCATGGTATCAAGGTTGTTCGCCGTTTGTCTGGTGGTGGCGCTGTTTATCACGATTTGAATAACCTGAACTATACCATCATCTCTAATAAGGCAGATGAAGGTGCTTTTGACTTTAAGACTTTCTCTCAACCTGTAATCGCCACACTTGCTGATTTGGGAGTTAAGGCTGAATTTACTGGTCGTAATGACCTTGAAATCGATGGTAAAAAGTTCTGTGGAAATGCTCAAGCTTACTATAAAGGTCGTATGATGCACCATGGTTGCTTGCTTTTTGACGTTGATATGTCGGTTCTTGGCCAAGCCCTCAAAGTCAGCAAAGACAAAATCGAATCAAAAGGCGTTAAATCTGTACGTGCTCGTGTGACCAACATCGTCGACGAATTGCCAGAAAAAATCAGTGTAAATGAATTCTCAGATAAAATCTTGGAAAAAATGAAAGAATTCTACCCAGAAATGACAGAATACGTCCTTTCTGAAAGCGAATTGGCTAAGATTCAAGATTCTTATGAGAAACAATTCAATACATGGGATTGGACTTACGGACAGTCACCAGAATACACAGTAGAACGTAATGTTCGTTACCCAGCTGGTAAGATCTCGACTTATGCCAACGTTGAAAATTCAATCATTAAATCTGTTAAGATTTACGGAGATTTCTTTGGTATCGGAGATGTATCAGATATTGAAGACTTGTTGGTTGGTGTACCGTACGAGTACGAAGATGTCTTGGCAAAACTTAAAACTATTGACACAACACATTATTTCTCACGTATGACAACCGAGGACGTTGCAAAAGCTATCGTAGCTTAATCATTGGTTGAACAATCTGGAAAACTCCAGGTTGTTTTTTCTTTTATGATTGACTAAGTGAGTCTCTATATAGGCTGGCCGGTAAATCTATAAAAACCTCTAAGTAAAAAACACCTTATAACATCTTTCCGAAAAACTGTAATTTTCTTGAAAGAAAGATAAGGGTGTGATATACTTCTATTAAGTAATTTTGGAGAAAAAACAAATGAAACGTGAACTCTTACTCGAAAAAATTGAAGAATACAAATCTCTAATGCCCTGGTTTGTCTTGGAGTATTATCAGTCTAAACTATCGGTTCCATATTCTTTTACGACCTTATACGAATACCTTAAGGAATATAAACGCTTTTTTGACTGGTTGATTGACTCAGGTATTTCAGATGCTCATGATATTGCCTCAATTGACATCAAAACCCTGGAAAATTTAACTAAAAAAGATATGGAGTCATTTGTGCTTTATCTACGTGAACGTCCATCTTTGAATACCTATTCCAAGAAACAGGGTGTCTCTCAAACAACCATTAATCGTACACTTTCAGCTCTATCTAGTCTCTATAAGTATTTAACCGAGGAGGTCGAGGGTCCTGACGGTGAGCCTTATTTCTATCGTAACGTCATGAAAAAAGTTTCTACTAAGAAAAAGAAAGAAACTCTAGCTGCACGTGCTGAGAATATCAAACAAAAACTCTTTCTTGGCGATGAAACCATGGAATTCCTTGATTATGTAGAAAATGAATACGAAGTCAAGCTCTCAAATCGCGCCAAATCTTCGTTTTATAAGAATAAAGAACGTGATTTGGCTATCATTGCCTTGCTACTGGCTTCAGGTGTTCGACTCTCTGAAGCTGTTAATCTGGACCTTAAAGATATCAATCTAAAAATGATGGTCATCGACGTCACTCGAAAAGGTGGCAAACGGGACTCAGTTAATGTAGCAAGTTTTGCAAAGCCCTATCTTGAAACTTATCTCAGTATACGTGATAAACGCTATAAGGCTGAAAAGCAAGATGTTGCCCTCTTTTTAACGGAATATCGAGGGGTTCCAAACCGTATTGATGCTTCAAGTATCGAAAAGATGGTTGCCAAATATTCTCAGGATTTCAAAATTCGTGTGACTCCCCACAAGCTTCGACATACTCTGGCAACACGCCTTTATGATGCTACCAAGTCTCAAGTTTTAGTGAGTCACCAACTTGGCCATGCTTCCACTCAGGTTACTGATCTTTATACTCATATCGTCAATGATGAGCAAAAAAATGCTCTAGATAATTTATAATTACCCTAGTCTAACCATTCCTATTTGGAGTGATTATTTTTTATTTTACATAAATTTAATTATGCTAAAATTATTTTATGACCATTTATGAACATAACTAAATTTATGTAAAATATCACACACAAAAAACAAACTCTCCTTCATGGAAAGCTTGTTTTACTTATCAATAATCTTTAAGGGCAGATTCAACGGCTGCTTTTTCTTTTTCAATCAAGTTTACTCGTGCAGCAATTGTCTTAATTCCCATCAAGATATTACGTTCTAAGGCTTTATCACTTGTTTGTGGCTCGAAGAAAGCAATATATTGATCAAGACGTTCTTGCGTTTTAAAGATTCCAGCTGGGATATTAACAAAGCTATCAAAGCTCATATCGCCACCTAGGGCTGCCTTAATCCAATCCCAGTTATCTTTCGCCCAGTTCCAAACGGTTTCTTGTGCAAATGATTTGCTGAGGAAATTCATATACCATAGGTACAAGTCTTGAGGTTTAACGACATGTTTGTCTTTAAGCTGACCTAGCACGTAGTCGAGACCTTCTTGGTTTTTAAGGTATGAAACTGCTTGAGTCAATTGACGGCGGAAATTACTATCATTTGTTGTTACATATGCATTGACATAGTCTTCAACAAGAGTTAGACTGTCTTCTTGTTTCATTTGGTTAATGAGAACGAGACCACGGACACTTGCAGGGATGCTTTCAATGTTCTCTTTATGAGCTTGGAAAACACTTGCGGCCGCAAGGACTGCTGGTTGATAGTCTGCTTGAATCAAGTAGCTAAGAGCTGTTTGACGAACCATTTCGTCTTCATCTGATTCTCCATCTTTGGCATCGAAACCAAGACGCTCAAAGTCGTTTTGGAATTGACGACGTACTAAAGCCTTGTAATGCACTTCTGCTTCTGTATCCTCATCTATAAAGCGTTTCAAACCAGCGAGGATTTGAGACTTAGCTTGAGCAATCAAGAAGCTTTCTTCTTTTTCGACAAGATCAAGAAGAGCGACTAGGCTTGCATACGAGATACGGCCACTTTCAGCAAGAAGACGGCGTTCTTGCAAAATCTGAAGTTTACTTACAGTATCAAGGTTAGCAAATTCCTCTAAGAGTTGGTCCAAGAGTTCACCTTGATAATCTGTGATGTAATGTGCTGTATTTGCTGTATTAAGGCGAAGAGCTCCTTTATTTTCAGCAGCAAGCTGGTTATAATTTGGAATCTCAATACGCTCTTCTGAGAGTGTATCTGGGAGACCCTTCCAGTTTGTGTTCAATGGAATCTCCCAAAGACGACCTTTATCTTCATGTTCACCAATGAAGAATTGTTTTTGACTAAGAATAAGAGTGTCGTCAACTACTTCTGCACTAACAACAGGGTAACCTGGTTGCTCCAACCAAGTATCCATGAAACTAGAGACATCTTTACCAGAAGCATCAGAAAGGGCATTCCAGAGATCTCGTCCAATAGTGTTGTTGTACTGATGTTTTTCGAAGTAAGCTTTAAGTCCTTTAGCAAAGGCTTCGTCACCTAACCAACGGCGAAGCATATGCATAAGACGGCTACCTTTAGCATAAACGATAGCACTATCAAAGAGGGTATTAATCTCATCTGGGTGATTGACTTCCATGTGGACAGACTGAACACCGTCTGTAGCATCACGTTGGAGGGCATGAGGCACACCAGTTGTTTGGAAATCTTCAAAGATATTCCAGCTAGGCTCAATGGCATCTACTGAAACATACTCCATCATATTGGCAAAGCTTTCGTTAAGCCAGAGATCATCCCACCATTTCATTGTAACAAGGTTACCGAACCATTGGTGAGCCAATTCGTGGGCAACCACAAGGGCTACTTGTTGACGACTTGCAGCTGAGCTATTTTCATCTACAAGAAGGTAAACTTCACGATAGGTAACAAGTCCCCAGTTTTCCATGGCACCTGCTGAGAAGTCAGGAAGTGCGAGATGGTATGACAATGGGATAGGATACTTGACTTGGAAGTAGTCTTCGTAGAAATCAATGACACGAACGGCAATATCAAGGGCAAAGTCAACGCTGTTTTCAGCTTGTGCAACTGTAGCGAAGACACCAACTTCAGTACCGTTTTGTGTTTTCGCTGTCTTACCTTGAAGAGCTCCAAAACCAAAGGCAAGGAGGTATGTAGACATACGAGGGGTTGTCTCAAAAGTCCAAACCCCAGTCTCTTCACGCAAATGGCTATTGATTTCAGGCATATTTGACAAAGCGATATCGCCTTCTTCAGCATCAAATTTCAATGAGAAATCAAAAGTAGCTTTAGCTTCTGGTTCATCAACAGATGGGAAGGCTTCACGCGCAAAATGAGATTCAAACTGCGTTGAAATAATTTCCTTTTTCTCACCATTGTAGGTGTAATATGATGGGTAAATCCCTGTCATATTATCTGTAATACGACCAGAGAATTCAATGACAAGCGTCAAAACACCGGTCTCTGGAAGTTCAATATGAAAGGCTTCGTTAGCATCATCCATTTGGAAGTTTAACGATTCATTATCCAAGAGAACGGAACTAATGGTAAGGTCTTTTTGGTGAAGGGAGATATGGTTATCAAGGGCTTCACCTGTAATGGCAACATTCCCTGTAAAGGTCTTTTCAGAACGATTAATGTCCAAGAAAAGATTGTAATTTTCAGGGATGAAACTTTCGATAAAACGAGCAACAGATGCTGTCATACGTATATACTCCTAATCTAACTTTTCGTATCGAAACAGACTGACAAATGTTTCGATATTAGACTCTTTTACAAAAGAAAAGGGTCTGAATTATTCAATACAGACCCATTATAACATAGATTGGAAGCTTTGCCTATAGTTCAATGATTTTACCAGATTTGAGATAGACAACCCACTCGCAGAGATTGCGGGCATAGTCACCGATACGTTCCAAATACATAAGTACTTGGAAATATTCTTTGGCAGCGAAGGCGGCATCAGGATTCTTACGAACACCTTCTACTGTCATGGCTTGAATATCACGGAAATAGTTATCAATGATTTCATCTGAAGCTGCGATTTCATAAGCGCGTCGTTCGTCACTGTTCAAGTAAACATCTAGAGCATCTTCGACCATGTGGCGGACTGCTTTCCCCATTTTCTTGATTTCAGCTTCAATTTCAGTTAGACGCTCTTCACCTTTAATGCGGATGGTTGCTTTAGCGATAGCAACGGCATGGTCACCCATACGCTCAACGTCGCTAGATGCTTTAAGTGCGGTGATAACTGTACGCAAATCACTTGATACAGGTTGCTGTAGAGCAATAATTTCAAGTGATTTTTTCTCAAGTTTGGTTTCGTAGTTATTGACGATTTCGTCATTTTCAATGACTTCCTTAGCCAAATCACGGTCATGGCTGATAAAGGCACGTACAGCTTTCTTAAGCTGAGCTGCAACCTCTGTACCCATAGCGTAAAATTGGTTGTGGAGTTTTTCTAATTCTTCTTCGAAGGGAGTTCGTAACATCATAATTTTTTTAGTAATCTGTCCTTTCTTAACCGAATTTACCGGTAATATAATCTTCAGTTTCTTTATGTTGTGGATTTAGGAACATGTCTTTCGTTGATGAATACTCGATGAGCTCTCCATCAAGGAAAAAGGCTGTTCGTTGTGAGATACGACTTGCCTGCTGCATAGAACGAGTGACTAGCAACAAGGTGTATTGTTCTTTAAGGTTATAGAGGGTTTCCTCAATCTTACCAGCGGATATAGGGTCGAGGGCCGACGTTGGTTCGTCAAGAAGGATAACCTTTGGAGATGTGGCTAGCACTCGTGCAATACAGACACGTTGTTGTTGCCCTCCTGAAAGTCCAAGTGCTGAGTCATGGAGACGGTCTTTAACCTCTTCCCAGATTGAAGCACCCTTTAGTGATTCTTCTACTGCTTGATCAAGAACAGCCTTATCTTTGATACCATTGATACGAAGGCCATAAACCACGTTTTCATAGATAGACATTGGAAAAGGATTGGGTTGTTGGAAGACCATTCCGATTTCTTTACGGAGTTCAACGGTATCTGTTCGAGGACTGTAGACATTGTGACCGTTGTATGAAACAGCACCAGTAAGTGTCCATTCGGGATTTAAATCTCCCATTCGGTTGATAGAACGGAGCAGGGTTGATTTCCCGGATCCTGAAGGACCGATAAGGGCCGTGATTTCATTTGGATAGAAATCCATTGTCACATTATTGAGGGCTTTTTTCTTATTGAAATACACCGATAAATCATTGATTGAAATGATTGGTTCAGTCATAAGTGCTCCTTTCTATCCAAAGCGTCCTGATACATAGTCATTGGTTGACTGTAGGGAAGCATCTTGGAAGATTTTCTTGGTTTCATCATATTCGATAAGATCACCAAGGTAGAAGAATGCTGTATAATCACTAGCACGCGCTGCTTGTTGCATATTGTGCGTCACGATGATAATAGAGTAATCTTCCTTAAGTTCAAACATGGTCTCTTCGAGCTGCATAGTAGCTACAGGGTCCAATGAAGCTGCAGGTTCGTCCATGAGGAGAATCTGCGGTTTCACGGCAATAGCTCTTGCAATACAAAGACGTTGCTGCTGACCACCTGAGAGGGTAAAGGCAGATTTATGAAGGTCATCTTTAACTTGATCCCAAAGTCCAGCTTGCTTAAGTGATGTTTCAACAATCTCGTCCAAGGTTTGCTTATCTCTTACACCTTTACGTTCGTGAGCAAAGGTGATATTTCTGTAAATAGACTTGGCGAATGGATTTGGACGTTGGAAAACCATTCCAATATGTTTACGCATTTCATAAACATTGATATTACTTGCGTTAACATCGACTCCTTGATAAAGGATTTGTCCAGTAACCTTAGCAATATCAATCGTATCATTCATACGGTTTAGACTACGAAGAAAAGTTGATTTACCGCATCCTGAAGGCCCAATAAGAGCTGTGATTTTATTTTTCTCGAATTGCATGTCAATGCCTTTGATAGCTTCATTTTGACCATAGTAGACATGCAAGTCCTTTGTTTCAAGAGCGAGCTCCTTCTCTGGGAAGGTGATAATATGACGCTCGTCCCAATTGTATTTTGTCATGATAACTCCTTTAAGCGGATGTTAATTTCTTATGGAGGTAAGCTCCCAAACGACGTGCACCAAAGTTGAAAATCAGAATGAAAATCAAGAGTACTGCTGCTGAACCAGCAGATACTGCAGTGGCGTCAGGTGTCGTACCTTCTGAGTTGACCTTCCAGATGTGAACAGCAAGTGTCTCTGCTTGGCGGAAAATCGAAATTGGACTAGAGATGCTAAGCGGATTCCAGTCGCTCCAGTTAAGTGCTGGTGCAGATTGACCTGCTGTATAGATAAGCGCTGCTGCTTCTCCGAAAATACGACCAGAAGCAAGAACGATACCAGTAACAATACCAGGTAAGGCTTCTGGAACAACAACGTGACAGATAGTTTCCCATCGAGACAAACCTAGAGCTAGGCCAGCTTCACGTTGGGTATGGTGAACGGTTCTTAAGCTATCTTCAACCGTACGAGTCATTTGTGGCAAGTTAAAGACAGTTAAGGCCAAGGCACCTGATAGGATTGAAAATCCATACTGAAATTGGACAACGAAAATCAAATAACCAAAGAGTCCGACCACCACTGAAGGTAGTGAAGATAGGATTTCAATACAGGTACGGACAAAGTTGGTAAGTCGTCCTTTTTTAGCATATTCTGATAAGAAGATGCCAGCTCCCATTGAAAGAGGCACAGAAATAATCAAAGTAATAACTAATAGGAAGAATGAGTTGTAGAGTTGAACCCCAATTCCTCCACCAGCTTTGTAGGAAGATGATCGACTAGTCAAGAAAGACCAGCTGATGTGTGGTATCCCGCGAACCAAGATATAGAGAATCAAGGCTGCCAGGATTGTTACAATAATGCCAGCAATCACATAAAGCGTGCTGATGGCAATTTTATCAATTTTTTTAGCGTTCATAATTTCTCTTTCTCTCACGGGTAATGAATTTCACCAACATATTGAAACCAAGACTCATCAATAAGAGCACCAAGGCGAGAGACCAAAGGACATTGTTTGAAACAGTACCCATGACTGTATTCCCGATTCCCATAGTCAAGACAGATGTCAATGTTGCTGCTGGTGTTGTTAAAGAAGTTGGAATCACTGCGGAATTTCCGACAACCATTTGGATGGCAAGAGCCTCACCAAAGGCACGGGCCATACCAAAGATAACGGCCGTGAAAATACCTGGTTTAGCCGCATTAAGTGTCACACGCCAAATAGTTTGCCAGCGTGTAGCCCCCATTGCTAGACTAGCTTCACGATAGTGACGAGGCACTGCACGAAGCGTATCTGTTGTCATAAAGGTTACGGTTGGTAGAATCATGACGAACAAGACAAAGGTACCTGAAAGAATACCAAAACCTGTTCCACCAAAAATTAAGCGAACAAATGGAACCACGACTTGGAGACCAATAAATCCATAAACAACGGATGGAATCCCGACCAAAAGTTCAATAGCGGGTTGTAGGAATTTAGCCCCTTTAGGAGAAATCTCAGTCATAAAGATGGCTGCTCCAATGGCAAATGGGGTTGCAACCAAGGCTGAAAGCAAAGTCACTACGAATGATCCCAAAATCATTGGTAGTGCCCCGAATTTGCCTTCAGATGGTGACCAATCACCACTAAAGAGAAACTCGACCAAGCTAACTTTATTGACAAAGAAAGTCGCCAGCCCTTTTTGAGCAACGAAAAGTAAAATCATCGCCACGATGAAAACAATCAAGGCCAGGCAAAGGAAAGTGATTGTTTTACCAAACTTTTCGAGGCGTGAATTTTTAGAGGGTGATGTTAATTGTTTCACCAATTCTTCATTTTTCATGCTTACTCCTCACTCTTCTTTGTAACCTTGCCGTCAGCATCCTTGGTAACTTTCATGCTATGGATGGAAATGTAACCCATTTTTGCGACTACGTTTTCTTGGACTTCGTCACTCATCATATAATCTAAGAATTGTTTGGTATAGCTATCCGGTTTTCCCTTGGTATACATATGTTCGTAGGACCAAATCGGCCAATCGTTAGTTGCAACATTTTCAGCTTTGGGTTCAAATCCATTTAACTTCAATGTTTTAACAGAATCATCAAGGTAAGCAAATGATAGGTATGAAATAGCACCTGGTGTCTGAGCAACGATTGACTTAACCATACCGTTAGAATCTTGCTCTTGGGTACGGATTGGTGATTTACCATCCATAATCACTGCATCGAAAGTTGCGCGTGATCCTGAGCTAGCTGCACGGTTAATAATAGTAATCTCTAGGTCTTTACCACCAAGCTGTTTCCAGTTTGTGATTTCACCAGTGAAAATCTTACGCAGTTGTTCTGTTGTCAAGTTATCTACAGAGACTTCTTTATTTGTAATAACTGCAATCCCAGCAACGGCAACTTGAAAGTCGACAAGCTTACTAGCATCAATTCCCGATTTTTCCTCGGCAAAAAGGTCACTGTTACCAATTTGAACGGCACCGGATTGTACTTGAGAAAGTCCAGTACCAGAACCGCCCCCCTGAACGTTAACGATATTGTCAGGGTTCTTTTCAGCGAACCCATCTGCTGCCGCCTCCACTAAGGGTTGAAGGGCCGTAGAACCAACTGCTGTAATGGACTGGCCACGGTCAATCCAAGAGGCACAGCCAGTTAAAACCAGCATGGCCATTGCCAGTGACAGAATCACTGCAAGGACTTTTGTTTTTTTCATTTTTGTCCTCCGACATTTTGTAACATAAGTAAGAATGTGTCTCATAGATATGCTGTTAAAAGATACCTATCTAATTATAACAAGTATAGGATAATTAAGTCATATTAAAGTTTGGTTACAGGTTCTTAAATGTGAAATCTTAATCCTTTAGGATAGAAGTTTTTAACCGTATTTCCAACAACTTTAGCAAACCCAAAACCATTGCCGTCCACTAAAAGCTGATACCAACCGTTAGGATGTGTTTGATCTAGAGTAACCACATTACCAGAAACGTATTGGGCAAACTGGTCTTGACTTAGCTCTATACTTGAAACAACTTCATCAGATGTTAAAGCAATTCCAAGAGCAAAACTTGGTTCGAAACGTTTTTTCTTGAAGACACCAAGATGCAAACCGTTACGAGCGATTTTAACTTTAGAAAGGTCTGGGAGCCCTTTTGGAAGCAGGTAGAGATTGTCCCCAAAAACTTGCAGTAAACCATCCAGTCTAGTTTTAAGGTGTTTTTTTGCAAACTCTTCCCAAAGTTGCTTCTGCTCCTTGTTTAGGTTAGATTTTCCCTCTTTGATACGTGTTTGCTCAGACACACGCTTATCCTGGAATTTTGCCACAAACTGGCCTTCACCCTTGAAATGGTGTGGATACATTCGAGCTGTTTCCGGAAAATCAATTCCATCACTCATGCCATTCAATTTAGGGATTGCCACCAATTCAAGATCAGGATTATTTTCTAAAATCCAAGCAACAACACCTTCATTTTCCTCAGGAGACCATGTGCAGGTTGAGTAGATCAATTGTCCACCAGGAGCGAGCATTTTCAAACCGTCTGATAAGATGTCCTTCTGTAATTGTGCCAGTTCACTAGGATACTCCTTATGCCAATATTGGATTGCATCAGGATCTTTACGAAACATTCCTTCTCCAGAACATGGTCCATCAAAGACAATCGTATCAAAATAATTTTTGAAAACTTTGGCTAGTTTATCAGCTGACGTGTTTGTCACAATAACATTTCTCGCTCCAAAACGCTCAATGTTTTCAACCAGAATTTTGCTACGCTTTGGATTGATTTCATTGCTGACCAGCAGTCCTGTATTATCTAAGTAACTAAGAAGATGAGTAGACTTTCCGCCTGGAGCAGCTGCCAAGTCTAAGACACGACTTCCCTTGGATGGGGCTGCCACTTGAGCAACCATTTGAGCAGCTGGTTCCTGAGAATAAACCAAACCAGTTGCATGATCGGCAGATTTTCCAGAAATTTTACCGTAATGGCCCCAAGGTGTTTCAGGGATAGCATCAGGAAAGTCCTTCTGTTGCTTTTTCAAAGGATTGGTACGGTAGGCGGATACGGCTTCTTGATCAAAAGATGCAAAGAAGTCCTCAGCTTCATCTCTAAGGAGGTTATTATATTTTTCTATAAAGTCTGATGGAAATTGCATAGTTTCCTTTCTATCAAAAAACTGGACTAACCAAGAGAACTCGCTGTTCTGATTTGTCCAGTATGGTTTTATGTTTCAAATTAATTTTCTGAGCCCATAATATGCTTGATTTCTTCAAGTCTGTCTTTAGGGACCAGCATCACAGCTTGACGACTAGAATAATCCAGTGGTTCTCCAGTAATGGTCTCAAGGTGATAACCTAATTTTTCTCCCATAATACTTGCTGCGGCATAGTCCCATGGGTAAATAACTGAAAAGTAAGCTAAAATTTGACCAGATAGAACTTTTGACATGCTTAAACCAGCACCACCGTAGACACGAACGCCCAAGGTCTTATCAATAAGGTCTTTTAAGCCGTGAAAATTTTTAGCATACATAGCTCCATTGCTAGCGACTAGACAACGATCTAAAGGTCGGTTTTTATATGCTGGAAGCAACTTGTCATTACAATACACATCAAACTGGCCACCACCATAGAAAAGTTGATCAGCCATGACGTTATAAATGAAGCCAAATTTTCCTTGTCCCTCTTCATAGTAGGCAATCATAACACAAAAATTATCTTGTTGGACAATAAAATTGACCGTTCCATCAATAGGATCCAAGACCCAGACATTTCCATCTTTGATATTATGAACCAAGCCATTTTCTTCAGCGAAAATATTGTCTGATGGGAAAGCTGATTTGATGCGTGCTACCAGTAAATCTTGTGTTTGTTTGTCAATATTAGTGACTAAATCATCAAAAGCCGTCTTCTCTTCGACCGTGATAGTTTTACTTAAACTTTCTTTAATAAAAGCACCGGCTTCTTTGATGATTTCTTTGGCGAAAATCAGTTTATTTTCCAAGTGATACAAATCCTTTATCTTTTGCTTTAGCAGCTTTGACAGCTTGATAGGTTGAAAAACCGCTAGCTTCTTCAAAGGCCTTGTCTAGTTGCTTTTCAGGCGCTTTGCCTGGAACAACGGTTTTAAATGCCTTATAGGCTTGCAAGAGTTGGTCACGGTCAACCTTGCTCTCGTATGCTTTTTCTACCTGACTCAAAAAATGAAGCACTGTGGTAATTTCCTCAGTGCTCCATGATGGATCGAGTGGGTAGGAATAGTTTCCTTTAGTCATTGTTACCCTCAATTTCAGCTCGAATGGTCGCTTGGCGCAATTCTTGTTTTCTATAATCACGAGGCAAAAAGGCACGAATCTCATCTTCGTTGAAACCGATTTGCATGCGTTTGTTGTCCATAATGATAGGTCGACGAAGAAGATTTGGGTATTCAGAAATCAAATGAATGAGTTCCTTGATGGTCAAATCATCCACATCGATATTCAGCTTCTGAAAGACTTTTGAACGGGTTGAAATGATATCTTCAGTACCATTTTCCGTGTAAGACAAAATCTTCATTAACTCATCGTGAGTTAATGGGCTCGTGATAATATTGTGTTCGTCAAAAGCAACTTCATGATTGGTCAACCAGGCTCGTGCTTTCCTACAGCTGGTGCAGCTAGGTGATAAAAATAAAGTTACCATGCAAACACCCCTTTCACTTTAACATTCCTAATCATTATACATTATTTGATTAGTTTTGGCTACGCTTTCTTAAAATTTTTCCGCGATTTTTTTATCAGCCTCCAGTTGAGCACATAGTTCATCGATATTATTGAACTTAATCATATCACGGATATAATCCAGCCAAAAAACTTCAATTGTCTTTCCATAAATATCGCCTTCAAAATCAAAGATATTGGCTTCAAGACGGAGTTCTGTTCCCCCAAAGGTAACGTTTTTTCCTAGGCTAGTCATGGAACGATAGCGTTTGCCATCAATTACAACATCGGCGACATAGACACCATCAGCTGGTAGAAAAGTCCTATCAATAGGTGCTAAATTTGCTGTTGGAAAACCAATGGTACGTCCACGGGCATCACCATGCACCACGATGCCACGTGTAGAGAATTCATGGCCAAGGAGTTTATTGGCTTCTTTAACCTTGCCTTCTCGTATTAATTGACGCACACGTGTTGACGAAATCTTTTCACCATCGCTTTGTTGCTCCTCAATGACATGAACATTACCAGAAAAATTACGGGCAAGATAGTCCGCATCTGTTCGATGATGTCCAAATTTGTAATCAAAGCCCACAACAACCTCTTGGGCTTTTAGACGTTTAATATAACGAGCAATGAAATCGTCTGAACTTGTTCGAGCAAAATCACTATTGAAATCTGTTAAATAAAGCTGATCAGTACCATAGGCTTCAAAAAGATCACAACGTCTCTGAGGTGCTGTGATATGAAGGAGGAGATCATCCGTATACCTTTGAAAAGTCAATTGAGGACTCTCATTAAAGGTAAGGACAGCTACTTCAAGCTGTTTTTCATCAGCAATCTGGCGCGCCTTATCAAAAAGGACCTTATGACCACGGTGAAGAGCATCGAAATACCCTAAGACAAGAACCGTTTCCTTTTCCTGATGGATATCTTTATAATCATTAATAGAAGTTATTTTCATTGACTTAATACTTTTCTAGGTTTATAAACTTGATTTCGCTTTTCCATGATGGCTAGAACCTTGTCTCCTAAAAAGGCCGCAACTAAGGGTTCTTGGCTATCGATAGTAATAAAGCGACCAAATGAAATTTCTTTAGCATCATCCTCAGTGACTTGAACAGCTGGTAGGTCCTGAACACCAAATTCGATGGGAAGGAGGAAGGAACTATCCCCCGCTTCTACCATTTCTGAAATTTGTGAGAGTGTTAGTGCCTCATCTAAGGTTAGACCAGCTGAGGCTGTTCGACGAAGAGCGGACATATGACTCGCGTATCCGAGTTTAGCACCCAAATCGACAGATAAAGTACGGACATAAGTCCCCTTGCTACAAGCAACACGGAAGGTGAATTTTGCGGTGTTGTTTTCTAGCGCGATGGGTGAGGTACGGACAAATTCAGTAATTGTCACTTGACGTTGTGGACGCTCTACTTCTTCTCCAGCGCGTGCGTACTCATAAAGTTTCTTTCCGTTGACCTTAACCGCTGAATACATAGGAGGAATTTGTGTGATTTCTCCCTCAAAACTAGCCATTGCCATATCGACGGTTTCTTCATCTAACTCTGTAACAGGAGTTGTTTGAACGACATCTCCACTAGCATCCTCGGTAGTTGTAGAAAATCCAATGGTAATTTCTCCCTCGTAGACCTTACCTGCTTCTGTCATGTATTCAATAACACGAGTAGCTTTTCCAACCGCTATAGGTAGAACACCAGTAACATCTGGATCAAGAGTTCCGCCGTGCCCAATTTTTTTCTCATGTAATATTTTGCGTAGTTTAAAAACAGCATCATGACTGGTCATCCCAGACTCTTTTTTTAGATTAATAATTCCTGAAATCATACTTTTAATTATATCAAAAGCAATCCTAAAGAGCTAGGTAGAAACATAAAGAGGCAGAGAGCAAAGTCTCAACCCCCTTAAGTATTATAGTCATAAGCAATCGCAGGCCTGCTAGCTTTTTAATCGATATCTCTATTAAGGTCGCTTTCCAATTCAAAGAAAGGCTGAATATCCTGCACATATTCTAGGACACCCTGAAAGTCTCTCTTGTCATCTCTAACAGCTGCATAGGTAACATAAACGAATTTCCCTAAACGTTCAGATTTGAACCACATTGGAACTTGGTCACGCTCCCCACTCTTCAGTAATTCAAAGATTTTCTTGACCTTATCAAGTACTTTTGGCGGATGACAAAGTTCAACGTTTCGTCCAATTTGGCTAGGTGTTCGTTTAAAAACCATCTCATTGGCGGGAACATTATCATTATAGTACTGGAAAATATCGTCTTTATTGACGAAAGTGATTTCCAAAGAAAGATGGTTGAGAATGAGATTGGCCTGCTCCACAGAAAGATAACCATTGCCAAAAGGCTGAGTCGTTTCTCTATCTACGATAGTTTCAGTTTTTGGTTTTGGAGTGAAGCTGATGGTGAACTGCCCTTCGGGAGTGTCAATAATTCGGGTATTGTCCAGATGTTCGTCACTACTTAGTTCAGATTGTTCTTGCGATGTATCAGCATTTACCTCCTCAAAACGTTCACGCTTAGGTTTCCAAACGGCTGTAGGTTTTATTATTGCATAGCCATAGGCATCGCTTTCTTCGGCAATCGAAAGCCAATCGTCTTGCGTGAAGGTTTCAAGCAGAATCATAAGTAAGATAGCCTCTTCTTTGAAAATCATGGCTTCAAACTCTTCTGAGAATGCTTCGAAAGACTTTGAAAATTCTTCTAAATTAGCATCTGGAAGTTCTTTTAGTTTAGCTTCTGCCGTTCTAAAAAGTTTTCGGATGTCATCGTCTACTCCCCACATCACTTTTGGAGGGGAGTCATGGCCGTAACGCTCCATTATTGGAAAGAAAAGCTTTTCTTTACGCGTATAATGATTATGGAATTGACCAAGTAGAGTCATCTGATGCTTAAGTCCATTGAACAGGTCAGATTTAAAATCTTCATTTTCAGGCTTACTAATATTTTCTATGATACGTCGGATACGGAGAATAGCTGAACGTAGGGCTAAATTCTCTTGTTTAAACACATAAACAGGGTGGCCCTCTTGATCAGCGTCTGCCACTTCCACATCTGCAATAGCACCTTTAAAGAGGTTTGCGTGAACATTACAGAGGCTCATTACGTCTTCAAAGGTAACCCCATCTTCTGATGACATCAATTCATGCTCCATCATAGAGATTTCGAGGGCAGATACTCCCTTGAAGTGTTGATTGAAGCGCTCTTGAACACTCTCAGGACTGGCTCCATGGTGTAAATCTAGTAGAATTTCTTTGAGTATTTGAATACGACTATCTTCCATATCAGTCACCAATTACGTCATAACCGTTGAAAATCAAGGTTTGCTTAATTTTATCTAGGGGAATATTAGCTAACTTAGAGCCAGCTTTTAGACTAGTCACCTTACCGACAGTATTTAGCATAGCTGGATTAGACAAGGGCTTGAAACCGAGATCAATCAGTAATTCCTTAACCTCTGGATGCTCTTTAATGATTGTTGCAACAGGTTGTGATAAATCTATAGTGTTGGTAGTCATAATGACCTCCTAATAACATATTTACTACTTCCATTATACACGAGAATAATGAAAAAAAAACCAACAAATCTTAGTTTGCTGGCTTTTGATTAATTTCCAAATAAAGCTTCTGTGACATTATGCTGGATATTTTCCCACTCCTGCTCTGCCCTCACCATCTTACGGTGGTAATCAGCACGCCCACGCAAGTAGGCAGCAATTTGATAATCTTGCTTCACAATTGGTATCTCAGGAATTTTGATATCCAAGAGGTCAGCCGTCGATAAATTTAGGACAGCCTTTCCCTTATCAGCATAGTCTAAATAGGCACGACCAATCTCTGTCTCAAGGAAAAACTTGATGTAGAAACCACGGAGTTTTTCCTTAGGTCGTAATACTGTGATATTTGATGAGGCGACAACTTCTCGCTTGCCCTGATCTTCGAAAACAGCAACTTTTTGTACAGTTCCCTTAGAAGCAATAAGAACATCTCCATCTTCTAAGAGAAATCGTAAAAGTTTACGGCGTTCCTCAGAAAACGTTTTAAGGTCATCGTAGGCAATGCCGTTGGGTGTCATATCCGATAGATTAATGACAGCGAATTCGCCAGGTTCTGCCTTAGCAGGGACAGCTTTTCCTTTAAATTGATCGACAACATCGCCTAAACGAACAAGTTTGTCTGTATTAGCTTCGTAATCGATAATCAGTTGAGGTCTTTCTTTTTCAGACATTGAATCTCCTTTTTTATATTTTACTATCCATATTGAGTATTGCTATACAATAATAGCAAGAAGCTAATACTTTTGCAAGTAAAAACTGTAAGAAAGGAAAAATAAAAAAGAGACCTGAGCCTTATTTTATAAGCTTTTAACCGCTGCTACTGCTGCTTCATAGTTTGGATCAGTATTGATATTGTCCAAATATTCGACATAAGTAATCTTATTGTCAGCATCTGCCACTAAAACTGCACGCGCTAACAAGTGCCACTCTTCAATGAGGACACCATAATCTTTACCGAAACTATTATCATAGTAGTCAGAAAGCATGATGGCATTTTCAAGTCCTTCAGCACCACACCAACGAGCTTGTGCAAATGGTAGGTCCACTGAAATAGTAATAACTACTGTATCGTCTAATTCTGACAATTCCTTGTTAAAGGTACGTGTTTGAGTTGAACAGATTCCAGTATCGATTGATGGAACGATAGAGATAACTTTTTTCTTTCCATCGAATTCTGAAAGTGATTTTTTCGTCAAATCTGTTGTGGTCAAGTTAAAGTCACGCAAGGTATCTCCAACTTGAAGTTGTTTGTCTTCTGCTACTGTAACTGGTTTTCCAATAAATGTTGGCATGTTAGTCCTCCAATACTTTTTTTACTATTGTACTGTAAATATAGCAATAAGCCTAAGCATTTGTTTAGAATTTTTCAAACAGTAGTCTAATTTTTTCAGCAATAACTGCATTAATTGCAGGAATAACCTCATCCGCAAAGTTTTTTAGGTAGGGATAATCACCAATTTGCACTCCATATATAGCATTTTTGAAAAGAGAAATATCATTTTGATCATTTCCAAAAGCTACAAAGTCTTTACCAAAGTGGTTTAAAACAGTACTAGCCTTGATCACACCTTTAGGATTAATGTAAAGACACCTTTCGATATCATGATAACTAAGGTCTAAACCTTCCAGTTTGTTTAGATTAAAGATAAGGTCTTCACGTATATCCTCATGCTCTACAAGTGGCATAACAACTTTGATAGGCTCATTAAGTTCATGAACAGGCAAAATACTTGCTTTGTTTAATGGATCAACATTTGAAAGAAAAGGGATTTGCTCAGGATTTTGAATAGCATAATTAAAGGTATCATCAATAAAATAAGGGAGATTATAAGTATCACAGTAGCTAACAATCGTTCTTAGAGCAGGAGAAGGTATTGTGTATTGTGATACTAAGTGTTCATCTTGGAAGACTTCACCACCGTTTAAGCCAACTACTGTCAGCTTTCTCAATTCTCCCTCTAAAATACTAAGACAGTCTCTGTAAGAGCGTGCTGTTGCAAAAATAATTTCATGACCGTATTTTGGTGCAGTTAAAAGAACCTTTTGTAAGTCTTTTGACATGGTCATACCATCAAAACATAGGGTTCCATCCAAATCAAAAACAAATTTCATAGGGATAGTATAACAAAAAACCAGCTAAAGAGCTGGTTAAATTATTTAGTATCGAAATACTTAAATTTTATCAAGAGCTAGTTTTAAATCTTCAATCAAATCATCTGCGTTTTCCAAACCAACTGAGAGACGAATTTGATTTGGAGTGACGCCACAAGCTAGTAAATCAGCTTCTGCCAATTGTTGGTGAGTTGTTGTTGCAGGGTGCACCACCAAAGATTTTGCATCAGCAACGTTAGCTAAATCTGAGAAGATTTCAAGATTATCAATTACGGTACGTGCTTCGTCTTGTCCACCTTTAACATGGAAAGTGAAAATAGAGCCTGGTCCTTTAGGGAAGTATTTTTGTGCCAAATCATAGTAAGGACTTGATGGTAATCCAGGATAGTTAACTTTTTCAACTTTTGGATGATTTTCTAAAAAGTCTACGATTTTTTTAGTATTTTCGACGTGGCGTTCGACACGAAGTGAAAGTGTTTCAAGTCCTTGCAAGAGCAAGAAAGCATTGAAAGGTGCCAAGGCAGCCCCTGTGTCACGCAAAAGTTGTGTACGAAGGGCAGTTACAAATGCTGCTGGACCAACATCACGCGTATAGCTGATATTGTGGTAAGATGGATCCTCGTCAACCAACTGTGGGAATTTGCCTGAAGCTTCCCAGTCAAATTTACCAGAATCGACGATAAGACCTCCAATAGTTGTTCCATGTCCACCGATAAATTTAGTTGCAGAATGAACCACGATATCTACTCCATGGGAGATAACATTGATGAGATATGGAGTTCCAAAAGTATTGTCAGCAACCAATGGAATCTTATGACTGTGAGCAATCTCAGCAATTTTTTCAAAATCAGGAATATTGATAAGCGGATTTCCCAAAGACTCAATCAAGACAAGCTTGGTATTATTTTTGATAGCAGCTTCAATTTCTTCAGGATTGTCAACATCTACAAAAGTTGTTGTGATACCATAGCGTGGAAGAGTTTCTTTTAAGAGATTGAATGTCCCACCATAAAGGGTTGTTGCGGCAACAACATGATCGCCAGCATGTGCCAAACCAAGGATAGCATAGGTGATTGCAGCCATACCTGATGCTGTAGCCAAGGCACCAACACCACTTTCGAGGGCTGCAATACGTTCTTCAAGTACTGCTACTGTTGGATTGGTAATACGTGTGTAAATATTACCAGGCTTTCTAAGGGCAAAGAGATCTTCACCTTCTTGAGCGTCGTCAAAAACATATGAAGTGGTTTGGTAAATTGGAACAGCACGTGATTTTGTTTCCTTGTCAGGTGTTTGTCCAGCGTGTAATTGTAAGGTTTCAAATGAAAATTCTCGTGACATATGGGTGTCCTCCAAAACAAAAGTTGACTTCATTCTACACCCAGAAAAGCTAGCTGTCTAATAGAAATTTTTTATCAATGTGATAGGGAGGGCTTATAAAAAGGACCTTTCGGTCCCTTTCTATTTCTTCTCAATAGGTGCTACGCTTGCCAAAACTTTTTTTAGTCCAACTTCTGGGAATTTTATCTTAAGTTCTTGTGTCTTGCCACTTCCAGTTACTTCTAGGACGGTACCATCTCCCCATTTCTTGTGGTGGGCGATATCTCCAATTTCCCAGTCAGTAACTGAGTTACCAGAGTCTGAAGTCTTGCCAAAAGGTAGTCCCCCAGTAGCTTTTGAAAATGGCTGAGCGCCAGTATGTCTTTGCGGTTGTGCATTTGCTTTTCTGGTCTGAAGCGCTTGTTGTAAACTCATGCCCTGACCAAATTGTATCGGCTCTTCCTTTGTAAAACGAACACCAAATGATGAATTGGCTGGACGTGCTAGACCTTGATATTGTAATAAATCATCTGAAATTTCACGTAAGAAACGGCTAGGACGATTATAGCTAGTCTTACCAAAAAGCGTACGTGTATTAGCGTTGGTAAGGAAAAGAATCTCTTCTGCCCGAGTGATACCTACGTAAGCCAAACGACGCTCTTCTTCGAGTTCATCTGGCTCTTCTGAGGCACGTGACAAAGGGAAAACTCCCTCTTCCATACCAATTAGGAAGATAACTGGGAATTCAAGCCCTTTGGCAGCATGGAGAGTCATCAAAGTTACCTCTGCTGCTTCCATATCACCATCGTCCGTATCAGCAATTAAAGCTAAATCGTTTAAGAAACGGCCTAAACGGTCAATACCTGTCTCGTCTTCCGTACCATCGGTGTTGGTTTCGTCAAAATTCTTAGTAACAGACATGAATTCTTCGATATTTTCAATGCGCGCTTGACTTTCAAGTGTTTGTTGCATCGAAAGAGCATCCAGATAACCAGACTTATCCAAAACAGCCTCTACAGCTTCAGTGATGCTTAGTCCATCTAGCTGGTCGCGTAGGTTCAGAATCATGTTAGCAAAATCGTAAACGCCCTGAGCTGCTTTCCCCTTAATCGGTGATAACATAATATTAGCTGAAGCATCTAGGAGACTCATGTTTTGCTCATAGGCAAAGGTACGAATCTTTTCTAGTGTCCCAGGCCCAACTCCACGTTTAGGTTCATTAACGACACGTTCAAAGCTAATATTATCCGCAGGGTTGGCAATCAAGTTCAAGTAAGAAATGACATCACGAATTTCTTTACGGCTATAGAACTTGGTTCCTCCAACCATGGTATAAGGAATATTAGACTTGAGTAAAGCTTCTTCAATGGTACGAGACTGAGCATTAGTACGGTAAAGTACAGCGAAATCCTTGAAGTTCTTACCTTCTTCACGAATAATGTTATCAATAGTTGAAGCAACAAAAACAGCTTCATCACGCTCGTCATTAGCACGGTAATAAACAATTTGTTCACCGTCATCATTTTGAGTCCAAAGTTTCTTAGGACGGCGGTTACGGTTGTTCTTGATAACTTCGTTGGCTGCTTGGAGAATTTTCTTGGTTGAACGGTAGTTTTCCTCCAAGAGGACAACCTTAGCTTCAGGATAGTCCTTCTCAAAATCAAGGATGTTCTGCATGTCAGCCCCACGCCAACCGTAGATTGATTGGTCAGCATCACCCACGACACAGATATTCTTGAAGCGAGATGCTAAGAGTTTTACCAACTGATACTGAGCATGGTTGGTATCTTGATATTCATCCACGTGAATATACTGATAACGCTGCTGATAATAAGCGAGCACATCGGGATTTTTATCAAAGAGACGCAGAGTCATCATAATCAAATCGTCGAAATCCATGGCTTCACTACGACGGAGCTCTTCCTGATAGGCTTTGTAACATTTAGCAACGATTTGAGTATACATGTCACCAGCTTGGTGCTCATAAGCCACTTCATCCAAGAGGTCATTTTTTGCGTTGGAAATGGTTCCTAAAATAGCACGTTCATTCCACTTCTTAGGATCAAGATTAAGATTCTTGAGAATTCGTTTCATCAAAGTACGTTGTTCACCAGGATCCACGATAGTAAAGTTTCGATTGTAGCCAATATGGTCCGCTTCACGACGAAGGATTCGCACGCACATACTATGGAAGGTCGCAATCAAGGTTTCTGAAGTTGCTGGGTTTAAAGCCATAGCACGCTCACGCATCTCACGAGCTGCCTTATTGGTAAAGGTAATGGCCAAAATATTCCAAGGATTAATCATTTTTTCGTCGATAAGGTAGGCAATGCGGTGGGTAAGCACACGTGTCTTCCCAGATCCAGCACCAGCCATAATCAATAAAGGCCCTTCAGTCGTTTGGACGGCTTCGGCCTGTTTGTCATTCATACCAGTTAATAATGGGTTCATCATATTCTCCATTCTCAAAAATAAGCTCTACTATTTTATCATTTTTTAGATGAAAATGCAGACTCTATTCATAATGCATATGAAATAACTTTAGAAAATAATCGTTTGTTTCTATTGGAAAGTTTTTTGCTTAAGATTACTGATATTCCTAGCTTTTTCTAGCTTGGGAGGAAGACATTCTAAAGAATAATATTCGGATTTTTATAGTTTTGATGAAAATTAGTGTTGACACTGTTCGGTTTTTTCGATAAGATAGAATCACAATAAAATAAGAACCGAGTGATGTCATCAGGATGACTGGTGATTGACGGACTTCTGGAGAGATCTTGAAGCAGCCTTAGCTGTAAACAAGACACCGAAGGGGCAAGGGGTAACAACCGAAACTCTCAGGTAAAAGGACAGAAAGCATAGCAAGTTTTTTAACTTGTAGTAATAGCTTTGTATTCTCAGAGGTCTGGTTAAGCCAAACCTCTTTTTTGACGTCTCGGTTAAAGGAGATTGTAAATTTATGTTAGAATTTTTTACTACCATTGATGATTTTGTCTGGGGTCCACCCCTTCTAGTCCTTCTTGTAGGAACTGGGGTTTACCTTACAATTCGTCTTGGAATTTTGCAAGTTCTTCGTCTTCCTAAAGCTTTTAAACTTATCTTTGCTGAGGATAAAGGGGAAGGTGATATTTCTAGTTTTGCGGCCCTTGCAACTGCTCTTGCTGCAACTGTTGGTACAGGTAACATTGTCGGTGTAGCTACTGCCATCAAGACTGGTGGACCTGGTGCCCTTTTCTGGATGTGGATTGCCGCTTTCTTTGGTATGGCAACCAAATATTCCGAAGGTCTTTTGGCTATTAAATTCCGTACACTTGACGACCAAGGTAATGTTTCTGGTGGTCCAATGTATTACATCACACACGGTTTTTCTGGGAAATGGCAAACAATTGCTAAACCTTTAGCCTACTTCTTTGCCTTTGCAGGTGTGCTTGTTGCATGGTTGGGGATTGGTACTTTTTCTCAAGTTAACTCAATCACCGCTTCACTTCAAAATAGCTTTGACTGGTCACCAAAAATCGTAAGTATCTTACTTGCACTTATCACTGCAGCCATCATTTTTGGTGGTATCCAATCTATCTCTAAAGTTTCTGAAAAGGTCGTACCATTTATGGCTGGACTTTATATCCTAGCAGCTCTTGTGGTTATCTTTACTAACTTTAATCAACTTCTTCCAGTCCTTGAAATGGTCTTCCAATCTGCCTTTACTGGTAAAGCAGCCGTTGGTGGTTTTGCTGGTGCAACAGTCATGGTTGCAATGCGTCTTGGTATTGCGCGTGGTGTCTTCTCAAATGAATCAGGTCTTGGATCAGCTCCTATCGCTGCAGCTGCTGCTAAGACCGAAGAACCTGTTGAACAAGGTTTGATTTCAATGACAGGTACTTTCATTGATACGATTATCATCTGTACACTTACTGGTCTTGCTATCCTTGTAACGGGTCAATGGTCAGGTAGCCTGGAAGGTGCCCCAATGACACAAGCTGCCTTCTCATCTGTTTTTGGTACATTTGGTGAAATTGCTTTAACACTTTCTTTAGTTCTCTTTGCCTTTACAACAATCTTGGGTTGGTCTTACTACGGTGAACGTTGTTTCGAATTCATTTTCAAATCAACTAAATTCCTTCCACTCTACCGCCTCATTTTTGTGGTTATGGTTGCTCTTGGTGGTTACCTCACACTTGATGTTGTTTGGAAAATTGCGGATATCGTAAACGGCTTGATGGCATTGCCTAACTTGATTGCCCTCCTAGTCCTTTCACCAAACATCATTAAAGAAACCAAATTATACTTTGAACGCCATAAATAAAGAAAAGAGCTCAGGCTCTTTTTTCTTGGCTTTATCAGCACCAATCCTTGCGACTACTGCTCTTTTGCGTTACAATGAAATTAAATCATTTTAAAACTTATACAGAAAAAATCCAAAGGAATAACTATGTCAATTACCAAAGAATTTGATACGATTACTGCAATTTCAACGCCTTTAGGTGAAGGTGCTATCGGTATTGTTCGCTTATCTGGAACCGATGCTCTTGCTATTGCTAATAAGGTTTTTAAAGGAAAAAATCTAGAAACGGTCGCTTCACATACTATCAATTACGGCCATATTGTCGAAAATGATGAAACCATTGATGAAGTCATGGTCAGTGTTATGCGTGCACCTAAGACCTTTACGCGTGAGGATGTGGTGGAGATTAACACTCATGGTGGTGTCGCTGTAACCAATGAAATTCTTCAACTCCTTATCCGTTCTGGTGCTCGTATGGCCGAACCTGGAGAATTTACCAAACGTGCCTTCTTGAATGGTCGTGTGGACTTGACCCAGGCCGAAGCTGTCATGGATTTGATTCGTGCTAAAACTGATAAGGCTATGGCCGTTGCCGTTTCTCAACTTGATGGTTCGCTTAAGGATCTCATTAACAACACTCGCCAAGAAATCCTTAACACTTTGGCTCAAGTCGAAGTGAATATCGATTACCCAGAGTATGATGATGTTGAAGAAGTGACTACAAATCTTGTCCGTGAAAAGACTCAAGAGTTCCAAGCACTTCTAGAAAATCTTTTGGCTACTGCCAAACGAGGAAAAATTCTACGAGAAGGTCTTTCAACGGCAATCATTGGTCGTCCAAATGTCGGAAAATCTAGTCTTCTTAACAATCTCCTACGTGAAGAGAAAGCTATCGTTACAGACATTGAGGGTACAACACGTGATGTCATTGAAGAATACGTTAATATCAAAGGCGTTCCCCTTAAGTTAATCGATACCGCTGGTATCCGTGACACAGATGATGTTGTTGAAAAAATTGGTGTAGAGCGTTCTAAAAAAGCTCTCGATGAGGCTGACCTGGTTCTTCTTGTCCTTAATAGCTCGGAACCGTTAACTGAGCAAGACCGTACATTACTCGAAATCAGCCAAAATAGCAATCGTATCATTCTCCTAAATAAGACAGACCTTCCACAAGCAATCCAAATGGAAGAGCTTCCTGAAGATGTCATTCCGATTTCAGTCCTCAAGAATGAAAACATCGACAAAATTGAAGATCGCATCAATCAACTCTTCTTTGATAATGCTGGTCTAGTGGAGAAAGATGCTACTTATCTCTCAAATGCCCGTCATATTTCACTCATTGAAAAAGCCCTCGAAAGTCTTGAAGCAGTCAATCAAGGTCTTGAATTAGGCATGCCAGTTGACCTCTTACAGGTTGATATGACACGTACCTGGGAAGTTTTAGGAGAAATTACTGGTGATGCTGCCCCAGATGAACTCATTACGCAACTCTTTAGCCAGTTCTGTCTAGGGAAATAAACATAACTAAATTTATGTAAAAAGATGCTTTGTCATCTTTTTGTTTTGCCAGTAGTTAATACAGAAATATAATTATGTAAACAACTTATCAATACCATCAGACGATTTACTCATGCTTTTTAAGAAAGAAAATGCTATCATGGTACTATCCTATGATTTTGAAAGGTTTGCCATGAGACAAGCAGCTACTGATACAGATTTTCAACATTTGATAGATTTTGACGATAATCTGCTTCCATTTCGATTGACGGAAACTAAGGTTGAAAATGGACGCCCTGATATCCTTTTTCATTGGCATCCAGAGCTTGAGATTCAGTATGTTTATGAGGGGACAGCTCGTTATCACATTGATTATGACTATTTTGACAGTCAAGCTGGAGACATCTTTTTAATTCGTCCGAATGGCCTTCATTCGATTCACCCCGTAAATAATCAGTCTCATCATACGGACACCCTACATTTTCATTTGGATATGCTGGGACAATCGCTGGTGGACCCGCTTAGTCTACGTTACCTACAGCCCCTACAGAATTCTAATTTCAAGTTTAAACAATGCCTGAGACCATCAGACGAGGGGTATAGGGAAATTAGAGCTCTCCTCTTTGAGATTTTTAAGATGATTCGTCAGAAGGATCGTCACTATGAACTTCTTCTCAAGTCAAAACTAGAAGAATTAATCTACCTCCTCTACTTCTATCGTTTGGTAGAGCGAAAAACTTCTGATGATCATTATCGTAAGAATGAGAAGATTCGGGAAATCATTGATTACATTAACCAACATTATGCCGAAAATCTCACTATTGAAAAGTTGTCAGAGCTCATGGGATATAGTAAGACCCACTTTATGACGATTTTTAAGCAACATACAGGTACCTCTTGCACAGAATTTATCATTCAAGCAAGACTCAATGCTGCTTGCGAGGAGCTTCGTAATAGCGTTAAACCAGTTTTGGAAATTGCTACTAATGTTGGTTTTAACAACCTATCCAACTTCAACCGCCAATTTAAACACTATTACGACCAAACACCAAGCCAGTATCGAAAAACACATAGTAACAAGAAGAAAACAAAAAAGAGTTAATCAAAAGGTTAACTCTTTTCTTATCTGCAAGCTTCTTAGTTTTTCTCTTTACCTTTATGTTTTCCACTAAGTCCAAAGAGAGTTAGCAACATGCCAAGTCCGAGGAGACCTGCGTGTGAGCCCTTGTCACCTGTTGTAGGAAGAACTTCAGTTTGAGCAGAAGCTTCTGTCACTTTTCCAGTTTCTTTAAGTGCTTCGCTTCTTGTTGAAATGAAGAATACTTTGCCATTAGGAGTCGTCACTACTTTAGATACGACTGGTTTGCTAGTTTCTAAATCTTTAGCAATAGTTGATGGAGTAACAGGTTCCAAAGGATTAAGTGTAGGGTCTGCTGCATTTTCTTTTTTGTTCAAGGCAGCAAAATCAGCACTTGAAATTGAAATGGTACGTGAATTTGGATTGATAACGGCATACTTAGAAAGGTCTGCATGTGTCAAGTAATCCGCAAAGACGGTATCCATTGAAGGACCTTCTTCACGAGGACCACCAAGCATTGTGTAGCCATCACCACCAGCAGCTAAGAAGTCATTCGTTACAAGGTAGTAAGTTTCATTAGTGTTGAGTGGTTTATAGGTACCAGTTTCTGGATTAAAAATGTCAATTGACAAGATACGTTTTTCTGCTGGAAGTGTTGTGTCATAATAAACACGAGCTCCTGATACTTGAAGGAAACCGCCAGATGGTTCAAGAAGAGCTTGACCATTTTCATCTAGAACAGTTTTACCACTTTCGTCAACTTGGAGAATAGAACCAAGAGATTTGACAAACATATCATGGATATTTTGACCTGTCACTTGAATTTGAGCAACTGAGTTACCAAATGGAAGAACGGCAATGATATCACCTTTAGTGATTGGTTTGTCTTTGGCAATTGTCTCACGAAGACCACCACCGTTTGTTACGGCAAGGTTAGACTTGTGTGTGAAGGCTGATTGTCCATAATCTAAGAGAGAATCAGCGACAACATTACCAAGGTTAGTTTCGCGAACACGAACGTCCATACGGTTACCGCTAAGTTTAACTGGACTATTTTCGATAACGACTTTCGAAGAATCTGCCTTGTATTTAGCTTGGATATCATCAATCATAGCTTTAACTGTTGGGTTAACTTGATAATTCTTCTTAGCTTCGTCGTGTGAGATTACGCCATGTGACAAGATACGGTCAGAATTATAAACGACGCGGCCGACATTGTTAAGGTAGCTACCAGTTTGGTTGTAAGTGACATTATCGCCGTATGTTGCTGTGTGAAGAGTGTGTGAGTGACCATCAAGGACAAGAACACGTTTTCCTTTCAAAGGTGCATAGTTTGAAAGAGCTTCTGCCAATGTTGATCCACGCCATTCAACTGGAGTTGTTGTATCTATACCCAAGTGACTAAGGACAACATAAGTCTTGTATTCCTTACCTTCGGCACGGGCATTTGATTCCACTTGGTCAACAACAGCCTTAACCTCAGTAATAGGATCGGTGAAAGAGACACCAGGAATGTTACGAGGGTGTGTCTTAGTAGCTGTCTCAGGTGTAGTGACACCAATAACAACTACTTCATCTCCATCAACACCAGGTGTTTTGTCAACGATTGTAGATGGTTGGAAAAGACGGACGCCATCTACATATACGTTAGATGTGATGATTGGGAAATTGATTTGTTTGCTCAAACGACGCAATTGGTCAAGACCAAAGTCAAACTCATGGTTACCCACTGTCATGGCATCAAAACCAACAGCATTCATGACGCTTGCCATGTCTTCACCTTTAGAACTGTTTGAGATTGGAAGTCCTTGGAATGAGTCCCCGGAGTCAAAGACAAGGGTTGTTCCTTTTGAACGAGAATCATTTACGATACCAGACAAAAGGGCATCACCAATAACTCCGTTACGATCATCTTCAACCATACGACCGTGAACATCGTTGGTGTGAAGGACAGTTACAGTGTCGTTGCTGGCACTTGTGCTAGCATTTGTCACGACTTCTGTTGTAGGAGTTGCGGCTGCAGTTGCTGTTTCACTTGCTGTAGCAGCAGGTGTTTCGCTTGTTTCAGCTGTTGAAGCAGTAACAACTGATGTTGAACTAGCTACTGGTGCTGCAGACTCGCTAGATGCAGTTGTTGCTACAGTAGATGTCGCATTGGTAGTTGCCTCTGTAGCTACTACTTCAGTGCTTGGTGCTGTTACAGCTGCATGAGTTTCTACCTCGTCTGCTTGGACAGCATTGGCCAAGATGGCAGTTGAGACAAGTAGGGTTGATAGGGTCGTTGCAACGACTGTTTTCTTCTTCATTCCAAAATACCTTTCTGATTGTTAAATCGTTTTTATTATACCACATTTATAAGATTAGAATTAAATAAATTTCAATGTTTTATTAGATAATAAAACAATTTTTTAATAATCAATAGGTAGCTAAACGTTTTTCAAGATAGCCTTGAAGCAGTTCAAAAGTAAAGCTCAAAGTCCAGTAAATAAGGGCGATTAGGATATACATAGACATGTAGTCATACTCACGCCCACCGATAATCTTAGCATTTTGGAAAATGTCAGGCACTGTAATCATAGCCGCCAACGAGGAACTCTTTACCATGTCAATGATGACATTACCAAGAGGTGCTACTGCTATACGCATGGCCTGAGGTAAGATAATTCGACGGATAATAGACTTCTTAGGAAGACCAAGAGAGCGAGCGGCTTCCCACTGCCCCTTATCTACGGCAGCTATGGATGAACGAAAAATCTCTGCCATATAAGCGGCACTAACACAGGAGAAACCAATAAAGGCACAAAGAAGGGCGGGCAGCTGAACACCAACGTAAGGCAAACCAAAATAAAGAATGAAGAGCACGACCAACATAGGGACCCCACGCATGATGGAAATATAAACACGGGCAGGATACTTCAACCAAGGTTTTTGCGACATCCGCATAAAGGCAAGGATGATGGCAAATACATTCCCCACCATAAAGCTTAAAAGGGAAATCCCCAAAGTATAGGGCAAACCTGATAGAACATAGGGAATGCTCTTTAGAATCAGTGAAAAATCAATAATCATAAGTCTATCTTTCTAAACAATTCTTTAGCAAATAAGCGATCCAATTGGATCGCTCATATTATTCAACATCAGAGATGTCAATCTCAGTGTAGTCAACTTTCGTTTTCTTTGTAACGTCTTGACCAGCAAAGAACTTCTCTGAAATCTTGGTAAGGGTACCATCTTTCTTCATGTCTTTGATAGCTTTATTAACTTTTTCTTGAAGAGTTTTATTCTTCAATGAGAAAGTAAAGCTTGTTGAGTAAGGGTTACTGTAGATACCATCGTTGATCTTAACAGGGTACTTGTCTTTGATAGCGGCTACTGCCATCTTTTGCAAATAGTAATCATTGACGATAACGTCTGTACGACCATTTACCAAGTCTTGCATATAAACGTCATTGGTAACATTGTCATATACGACAAGTTCAGCACCCATTTTTTTGGCAATCTTCATGTACTTGGTACTTGCAGCACCGGCTGCTTTCTTGCCTTTGAGGTCCTTCCATGAAGAAATTCCTGAATTATCTGATTCACGGACTACCATGGATGTAAATGAATACTTGTATGGTTCAGAACGCAAGAATTTTTTAACGTTCTTGTTGTCATCTTCGAGTGAGTAGTTAGCGATATCTACTTGACCACTATTTACAGCGGTAAGCATGCCATCCACGCCCATCTCCGTGAAGTCAATTTTCAACTTAAGACGTTTTCCAACTTCTTTGAGAATCTCAACGTCATAACCAGTCAAATTGTTCTTATCATCGTGGTAGCTTTGTGGGTAAAGAGTTCCAGCAGTCGCAACCTTGATGCTCCCACGTTTCTCAATCTTTTCCCAGTTCTTCTCACCTGTACTCTGTGACGAGCAGGCAACCAAAAAGACCGCAGCCAAAATTAGGCTAAATACGGCGAAAAATCTCTTTTTCATCTATGTGTGTCTCCTTAAAAAATGAAGTTAAGTTAAAAACTTATAATCTTAGCCTACACTATTTGAAAGGGTTTCACAAAATATTGAACTGCAAATGAGAATGTCTAGCTAAAAACCGAACATTCTTCCATCTGTTGGGTCAAGTGTAAGAGGAGGTCCTCTCTTCCCTTGGCAGCTGTCAGTTGAACACCGAGTGAGAGACCCTGCTCGTCCCGATAGACAGGTAAAGAAATCGATGGTTGTCCCGTCAGGTTAGCTTGTTGCGTGAAAGGTGTCCAGTCTAAGCTGTCCGCAAACATTTCCCAAATAAGTTCCTGCTGCTTTGGCCAGTCAAAATCAGCCATATGTTTGAGTTGATTTTGTAAGTTTTCAGAAAGGGCAAACTGTCCATGCTTAGGTGCCACATCCGCAACTGTTGGTGTTAGAAGAATATCGTAAGTCTCATGAAAATTCGCCATCTGATGGCTATACTGATCCCACTGGGCTAGAATTTTAGAGTAAATTTTAGCAGGAATCTTTTGCCCAGATTGGAAAATAGCCCAAGTCATCAACTCCATATCTTCAAGGGTCATCTTCCGTCCTAAACCAGCCTCTATGGAATCAAACATGGCAGCCGTCTCGACACTATTCATGATGTAGTAAGACTGCATGGCTTCAACCCCATTCAAGGGCTGGTCGCTGATTTCATGCACATAATGTCCTAGACTTTCCAATTTTCTAGCAGCTTTTTTTGTCGCTGCAATAGCAGATTCAGACACCTTACCACCAATAGGAGAGAGAGTCGAAAAAGCAATCTTCAAAGGTTTAACTGGTTCTTCTAAAGACACTTTGCTAAGCTTCGGTATAATAAAGGGACTTTCCATCTGACACGTCTGCATGTGATAGAGCAAGCGTTTTGTATCTCGTACAGTCTTAGTCAAGGCAAACTGGACAGATGCACCCTGCCAGCCACGGAAAGAACTAGGACCGACAGGAATCCGTCCTCTGCTAGGCTTAAGACCAATAAGTCCGTTAAAGGAGGCTGGAATACGGATAGAACCTCCACCGTCACTAGCTGGTGCCAAGGGAGAAATGCCAGAACTTATAAGAGCTGCCGCACCACCACTTGACCCGCCAGCATTACGTGTCACATCGTCGGGCAGGTTAACAGGACCATGAATCTGAGCATCACTGATATTTTTGAAGCCAAACTCAGGAGTGCTAGAACGCCCTAAAATAATAAATCCCAGTTTCTCAAGTTTCTTAACATAATTATCCGTCTCCGTTGCACGATAACTTGTAAATAGTCGAGAACCTGCAGTTGACGGCTCACCAGCTTGCTCCTGCCCCAAATCCTTTAGGAAAATTGGAACTCCAGCAAAAGGCCTTTCTGAAAAGTCTCTAGTTTCTGCTTCTTTCAATGCTTTTTCGTAGCGTTGACTGACGATAGCATTGATTTTAGGATTCGTCCTCTCGGCTTCACGAATGGTAGCCTCCACTAGTTCTCGGGGACTGACCGTCTTATTTTGCACGGCTTCAGCCATTGCCGTTGCATCTGACCACTCATTAATTGTCATCTTATACTCTCCCTGCTTATCTTTTCCTAAATTATACTAAAAAAAGCGAAACGCCTAAAACGTTCCGCCTTAAATCTTGATAATTAGTCTTGCCAAGTCTCTTGATTTTCTTTGAATTTCTTCAAAAGTTGAAGTCCATCTGCTGTGATGTAGCCTTGAACTTTAGCGACTTTGATCAACTCAGTGTAGTTTGAAAGAGTAACCAATTTCACACCAGCATCCGCAAAGTTTTTCTCAGCTTTTGGCAATTCATAAGTAAAGATAGCCACAACACCGATAACATCAGCCCCTTCACGCTCTGCAGCTGCTACAGCATCAAGTACTGAACCACCAGTTGAAATCAAGTCTTCAACAACAACCATTTTTTCGCCTTTAACCACACGACCTTCGATTTGGTTACCAGCACCGTGATCTTTTGGTTTGCTACGGATGTAGGCAAATGGAAGGTTCATCTTGTCAGCGATAATCGCACCATGAGGAATACCAGCAGTTGCAGTACCTGCAATCACTTCTACTTCAGGGAATTCTTCCTTAATCTTTTCCACAAAACCATTTTCAATAAGTGTACGAGTTTCTGGATAAGACAATGTAATACGGTTGTCTGTGTAGATTGGTGATTTGATTCCTGATGCCCATGTAAATGGTTCTTCGGGTTTAAGGTAAACAGCCTTGATATCGAGCAAGTCAGATGCGATTTGTGATGCTAATGTCATAATTATTATCCTCCGTAAAGCGTTTTCTATTCTTTATTATAACCTAATTCCATCTATTTTCCTATGAAATAAGGTCTTTTTGAAAATTTATTGACCGTTCCATTGGGCCTTGATGTCGTGATAAGCTGCTACTGGATCGTCAGCTTGTGTAATTGGACGACCAACAACAATGTAATCTGAACCAATTTGACGGGCATCGGCAGGTGTCATAACACGTTTTTGGTCACCAACTGCTGCTCCTGCTGGACGAATACCAGGTGTCAAACAAACGAAATCTTCATTTGTTGCTTCTTTGATTTTTGCTACTTCATGTGCTGAGCAGACAACACCATCAAGACCTGCTTCAGCAGTCTTTTTAGCATAATGAACCACAGATTCTTGAAGTGTGGTTTGGATATTTTGGAAATCACGCATCTGCTCTTCAGAGGTAGAGGTCAACTGTGTTACAGCAATCAAGATTGGACCATCTCCCAAGCCTTCACGCGCAGCCTTCATCATTTCCACACCACCAGCCGCATGCACATTAGTCATATCAACGCCAAGGTTAGACAAGACACGCATGGCTGATTTCACAGTATTTGGAATATCGTGAAGCTTAAGGTCAAGGAAAACACTATGGCCAAGCTCTTTAACGTAGCGTACAATCTCAGGCCCAGCAGCATAGTAGAGTTCCATACCAATCTTCACATAGAGCTTTTCATCAGCAGGAAACTTAGTAAGGAAAGCCTTCACATCCTCAAAGGTCGGGAAATCAAGGGCAATAACAGGACGATTTTCTCTCATTTCTTATATCCTTTCACACAAAAAACCTCCGCCAGTCAGCGAAGGTTGCACGAAAACAGGGCAGTCACTACCCTTTAGTGATGCCGTAGCATCTCAGTACACCTTTCTCGCCTCTCTGGACTCGATTAAAGGTTCAGTTCAATTTGTTTTATTATAGCGCTTTTATAAGGGAATGTCAAAGGGGGATGAAAGTAATTATACCTTTGTTAAATTCCTTAAAAATGCTATTTATCTTTTATTTCCCCAACAAGTCTGTTCGAACTTCCTTACGCAATTCTTCAAGTGTTGTGATGCCATACTTGTCCATGACTTCAGGGAGTCGGTCAATGATTTTAGGGCAGGCATATGGATCTGCGAAGTTGGCTGTTCCGACACCGATGGCTGAGGCACCAGCGATGAACATTTCGATAGCCGCTTCGGCACTGTCGACGCCACCCATACCGATGATTGGAAGGTCTGACGCTAGAGCAACTTGGCGGATTAGTTTAAGGGCTACTGGGAAGACAGCTGGTCCTGACATACCACCTTGGCCATTGGCAATGATAGGTTTGCGAGTCGCCAAGTCATAGCGTGTACCGACCAAGGTGTTAATCATGGTGAAACCTGTCGCACCGGCATCTTCGACTGCTTTGGCGACACTTGTGATGTCAGCCACGCTTGGTGTCAGTTTGACATAGACAGGCACATCAGAGTGAGAAACACTGGCTTTTACTGCCGCATAGGCAAGCTCTGGGACTTGTCCGATGAGAAGGCCGTTATTGCCATGGTCCACGTTTGGACATGAGATATTAAGCTCGATTGCCTTGACGTTACTTGCTTTGGAAATCTTGTGAGAGACTTCCGCATATTCTTCGTTAGAAAATCCAGCTACATTGGCAATGATTGGTAGTTCAGGATAATGCTCCTGCAACCAAGGAAGTTTTTCAGACAAGACAGCATCAACACCCGGATTTTGCAGTCCAATGGCATTAAGCATGCCTGATGGTGTCTCTGCCACACGTGGCGTAGGATTCCCAAAACGTGGGTTGGCAGTCGTTGCCTTAATCATGATTGACCCTAGTTTGCCCAAATCATAATACTTGGCATACTCTTGACCAAAACCAAAGCAACCAGAAGCTGGAATAATGGGATTCTTCAAATCGAGCCCTGGAAGGCTGATAGCTAATCGATTTTCTGATTTAATCTCTGACATGGTAACCTCCTAGACGATGACTTTTCCGGTAGGGAAGACTGGCCCTTCCTCACAGACACGAAGATTTTTGGCATCTGATTCTCCTTTAACGTGAACCACACAGGCATAGCAAGCACCCATACCACAGGCCATGCGAGCTTCCATAGAAACATAGGCATGAGGATGATTTTCAAACTTGCTATCTACATATTTAAGCATGCCTGGAGCTCCGCAACTGTAAACGGCATCTGGAGTCCAGTCAAAGCCATCAATGACCGTCGAAACGTAACCCTTGATACCGTATGAACCGTCATCAGTGGTCACATAAACATCACCACAAGCTCTGAGCTTGTCCTCCAAGATGACGGCATCCTTATTGGCAAAACCAATTACCGATACGACTTCCACACCTTTAGCCTTCAACTGCTTAGCTGTCTCAACCAAAGGTGGTACACCGATACCTCCACCAACTAGGAGGGCTTTCTGCCCAGCCTCAATAACGGAAATATCAAAACCATTTCCCTGAGGCCCCATGGTATCAATGGTTTGACCAGCTACCATCTTAGACAGAATGGCTGTTCCCTCACGTTCCACACGATAGACAATGGTTGCCTCTTTCTTGTCGTAGTCAATCTCTGAGATGGAAATCGGACGACGAAGGAGCTTACTTGGGTCTGGCACCTTGAGGTGGACGAACTGACCAACCTGCATATCCGTAACCATCTCTCCCTTTAGTACCATCTCAAAAATACGAGGGGCAATCTCACGCTGACTCACAATGGTTAAATCTTCAACTAAAATCATGACAACCCTTTCTAAACTGCAAACTGTCATCAAAAAAACCTCGCCACATGGCAAGGTCGCACAAAAAATTACAGGAGAACCCTGTTTTTTCACCAGTCCGACCTTTCAAGCCTCGCTGGACTCATTTAAAGGTTATTTTGTGATTATTATAACCGTTTTCAAGGGAGATGTCAAAGGAGAAAAGAAAAAACCAAAGCTTATAAAATTAAGCTAAGGTCTCTCTCATCT
Organism: Streptococcus sp. HMSC065H07; assembly: GCF_001837325.1. Taxonomy (NCBI): domain Bacteria; kingdom Bacillati; phylum Bacillota; class Bacilli; order Lactobacillales; family Streptococcaceae; genus Streptococcus; species Streptococcus sp. HMSC065H07. The sequence continues at coordinate 84,807 of NZ_KV832026.1, read as the reverse complement.
ATGATTAGGACATTTGTTTGATAAGTGGTCTATCATTTTGCAAGTTAACATAGGTTGTTGTTTTTTTCTAACATCAGGCGTTAGGACTTCTTGATAAAAGGCTCAAAATAGGATTATTTAAACAATCTGTCATATACCATAGTATGAGCCAACTGCTGACCATCGCCACCCAACAGATCAACCAAGGCATAAGCAAAGGCTAATGCTGTTCCAGCACCACGACTTGTAACAATATTACCATCCACGACAACTAAGTCAGTTTGATGCTCACCAGATGCAATTTGTTCCTCTACGCCAGGGAAACATGTGAATTTACGCCCTTCAAGAAGACCAGCACGTTCGAGAACAATTGGTGCAGCACAAATGGCAGCAACGTATTTTCCAGCTTTTGCTGCCTCTTGAAGAGAGGCAATCAAAGTTTCGTTGTCGCGTAGATTAGTTGATCCAGGCATACCTCCAGGAAGGACCACCAAGTCATAATCCGCAAAATTGCCATCAAATACGCCATCCATCGCAACTTGAATCCCATGTGAGCCAATCACTGACCCACTTTCAAGTCCAAGCATGCTACAGTCAAATCCAGCTCGGCGGAAGACATCCACTGGGCTCAAGGCTTCGATTTCTTCAAATCCGTCCGCAAATACTACTGCTACTTTTGTCATGATATACCTCCAATTTACTTATCGCATGATTCTATTACGCCTTAAATTATAGCAGTTTTAGAAGCAGGAAACAAACTATAAAAACGGACTTTCAGCATGAAAAAAGACAGCACAAGGACTGTCTTTGTCATTTTATCTAAACAAACTTGCTAGGATCCACAAGAGATAAATATGGGTTGGGTAGAAAATATAGAAGAAATTCTTATTACCACTACCACGCTCACCATTATAGAAATACATAGGAATCGCAGCAAAAACCATCATCCACTGCACACCTGTCGGATCAAAGAGATGGGCAATCACTGAAATAACAGCTAAGACAATGATTTGAGCGATGCGATTGGTTCGGAAGATATAGAATAGCAAACCAAGAATAACCATCACAAAGCCACCCTCAACCATGATAATACTTGGAACTAGTGACAAGATAAAGGCAACAATCTGCACAAGGAGTGGGTTTGCATGTGGCGTTTCAAATATGCCTGCAAGAATTACAACTGGAATAGATGAAAGAATCGGCAAGAGAAAGACACCAATCCCTTGAATCAACTCCTTGTTCGATTTATCGCGAAGCCCCTTAGCCAACAAATCCCAAGAACATATAAAAATCCCTGTAATAAAGAAGGTTGAGAAGGCATTATTGGTTAAACCGATACTACCATTATGAAAAATACTACCAATGATGGCGTTGCCAATGGTCATAAACCAACTCATGTAAAGCAACCGCCTGAGAAAAGCCATACGATCGTGTGTATAGTGAAAACTATCAGCAGCAAGAAAGAGGAAAATCGGGAAAGCCAGGCGTCCCAACATCGTCAACCATATAGGTGCCCCCATACTCCCGAACATCTGATAGATTTGGTCCAAAAACGTAAGTGCAACAGCTAGGTATTTCAAATTAGTCGCATTGCATATCTTTTTTATATCGTTCATTTAATGCTCCTTTAATTTTCAGCATATTAAATGATACCACAAGTCAGATATAAATTCAAAGGTATTTATGATCATTTAAGAAAACTAGGATTTCTAAGTAACAACCCATATATTTTTTCAGTATTTCTATTTCTAATTTATGTAACTTGCTCCTGAAATATCTGATTCAATATTGTTATTCCGAATTTCCACAAATCTCATTGAACAATCTCTAACAAAGTTTATTTTTTGTTGACCTATTTTTAAAATTATATTATCTTTTCCAAAAATAACATTCACTAATATTTTACCATTACCTTCGGATGTCTTTTTAGAAATATAAATTTTTTGAGAATAAAAGCTATTATTTTTTACTTCTTCAGTAATTTTTAATTTTGAATCTGGAAATTTAATGATTTTGTCGTTTATTTGATTATATTTACTACCAAATCTTATAAAAAGATTATTGTTTAAATCTTCCAAAATCATAATATCAACATCTTTAGAAATAAATCTAATTGGCTTCTTATTTGTTGTATAAAAATAGTAAACACCTCCAACCTCAAGCTCTCCTCGAAATAAGAAACCGAATGTTATAAAAATTACAATAATTGCGACAAATATTTTCTTAGGAACTTCAAATGATTTAGCTTTTACAAATCCTCTTTGGAATAATTTTATTATTTTAATGAAGAATAAAATGGCTCCATAGTATAAAGGAATATAAATGTCAGTGCTTGAGAAACTTCCATATATTAATTCTGTTAACATAATAAAAAGCATCAGAATCAATGTTAATAATATTAAAATAAGAGTTATTAAAAAAACCTTGAGGAAAAATATAAAAAGATCATCTCTTATTTTAATTATCATGTTTAGAAAAATAGTGACGACTATCAATAATGAAAATATAAGCAGAATAATTTTAATTCCAAGTGGATTGTATAAATATAATAATATAGAATGATATACGTTATTTATAATATTAAGTGTAGGATCACCTATATTTGAAATACGTACAACAAAAAAAGTAAATAATAAAGGTAAAATTATATAATTAAAAATTTTTGATTCCATAGAATCACTATTATCTATAGATAAATAATCATCAATAGATTCTTTTAAAATTTCCTTAATAAATTTTTTTCATCTACTGTAATATTTTGTTTTTTATATCTAATTAACCTTTTTGTTAAATCATTTTTTATTGATAGGCTCAATATACATATCAACGATATGACAAGTAATGTAATAATTAAATAAAGTTCTCTTCTTTCCATAATCCCTCCAGTTTAAATATATAACTCGACAAACAATTATATCTTATTGAATTATTATGAGTCAATATTCTTTCGAATAGTTAACTGAAAATTTCAGGGTTCTCACTTCTTTTTCTCTACATAACTTTTCTCTTCCCTCACCAAGCATTTCTACTCCCTTTATGCTATAATGGTTAGGCAATCTTTACGTTCATAACGTATGCAAATTATTTAAAAATATCTAACTAAACTAGTAAGCTCTGAAAATTTTTTGAAATAACTTTTTTGCGAGCAGAGCGACCAATTAACCGAGACTTTCCGCCGTGTTAAAAGCGCCTGAAACCTTTTAGTTTCAGGCGCTCGGAATTTTTGAGAGTAAAACAGTTCGGGGAACTGTTTTAGCCTGAGCCTAAAAATAAAAAAGCGAAGGGGCTCAAAAACAATTGAACACGGGCTGCGGATTGTGTCAAAAAGACAAGTTCTCCTAGAATCTAAAGATTCTGCGTCAAACTTCCTATTTTGACTTTATCCGCATATGCCCTTTGTATCTTTATTAGTCATGGAACTTTGTAAAAGTTCGCTGACGTCCGCCAACACCTAAGGAAAGTCTCACAGAAAATTTTATTTTTAAAATAAAACAAGTATTATCAATAATAAGAAAGGAAGTACACCATGTCTTTTGACGGCTTTTTTCTTCATCATATGACCACTGAGTTACGTGAGCAGGTACTTTACGGGCGTATCCAGAAAGTTAATCAGCCTTTTGAACGTGAGTTGGTCCTGACCATTCGTAACAATCGTCAGAATTACAAGCTTCTGCTTTCGGCTCACCCTGTCTTTGGGCGTATTCAGACGACCAAGGCTGACTTGCCAAATCCACAGAATCCAAATACCTATACCATGATTATGCGGAAATACCTTCAGGGAGCGGTTATCGAGGATATCCAGCAACTGGAAAACGACCGTGTCCTTGAAATTTCTGTCTCTAACAAAAACGAAATCGGTGACAGCGTTAAGGTTACTCTTGTTATGGAAATCATGGGGAAACATTCCAACATTATCCTGATTGACAAAAACGAGAGCAAAATCATCGAGTCTATCAAGCACGTTGGTTTCTCACAAAATAGTTACCGTACTATTCTGCCTGGGTCTACCTACATCGCTCCTCCTAAGACGGACGCTAAGAATCCTTTTGATATTCCAGACGAAAAACTCTTTGAGATCCTACAGACTGAGGATTTGTCAGCTAGAAACCTTCAAAAACTTTTCCAAGGTTTGGGGCGTGACACGGCCAATGAATTATCAACCTTACTTGAGACTGATAAACTCAAGAATTTCCGTGCCTTCTTCAATCGTGAAGTAGAGCCAAACTTAACGGCTAAGGCATATTCAGCTGTAAGATTCTCAGATAGTCAGGACCAACCTGAGTTTGAAACCCTGTCAGCCCTATTGGATTACTACTACTTGGACAAGGCGGCGCGTGACCGTGTGGCTCAACAAGCTAGTGATTTGATCCACCGAGTGCAAAATGAACTGGAAAAAAACAAGAAGAAACTTGTTAAACAGGAAAAAGAGCTTGCTGCGACTGAAAATGCTGAGGAGTTCCGTCAAAAAGGTGAGCTTTTGACCACCTACCTTAGTATGGTGCCAAACGACAAGGACAGTGTCGAGCTAGACAACTACTACACTGGTGAAAAGATTACAATTCCACTAAATATAGCTCTAACACCTAACCAAAATGCTCAGCGTTACTTCAAGAAATACCAGAAACTCAAGGAAGCTGTTAAGCACTTGACTGGTTTGATTGAGGAAACCAAGCAGACTATTGACTATTTGGAGAGTGTGGAGTTCAGTCTTTCTCAAGCCAACATGGATGAAATCGAAGATATTCGTGAGGAGCTTGTTCAGGCTGGCTTTATGAAGCGTCGTTCAACTGACAAGCGCCACAAACGTAAGAAACCTGAACAGTATCTAGCTTCTGATGGTAAGACCATTATCATGGTTGGTCGTAACAACCTGCAAAATGAGGAGTTGACCTTCAAGATGGCTAAAAAAGGTGAGCTCTGGTTCCACGCCAAGGATATCCCAGGTAGTCACGTGGTTATCAAGGACAATCTTAACCCAACTGACGATGTCAAGACTGATGCGGCTGAATTGGCAGCCTACTACTCTAAGGCACGTCTATCAAACTTGGTTCAAGTCGATATGATTGATGTTAAGAAACTCAACAAACCAACAGCCAGTAAACCTGGATTTGTAACTTATACGGGACAAAAGACCTTACGTGTCACACCGACTGAAGAAAAAATTGATAGTATGCGGATGAAGTAATCTGCTTTATAAAATCAAACTCTCTTGTTTTAGAAACGAGAGAGTTTTTCTATGTCTTCATTAGATCAATTTCTTTCGTTGATGAATGGGATTTTCTATTGATTTTCATTACATTTTTTCGGCGACTGTGCTAAACTATAAGGGTAATTACCTATATTAAAGGAGACTTTCAGCATGAAGGCTCTTATGTCATATACGAGTTCTGTTTTAGAATGGTTAGGGCGCTATGTTGGGCTCTTAGTCTTTGGGCTATTATTTGTAACTGCTTTGTTCATTCGCACGACCATGATGACAGGATATTTTGAGTGGGCGGAGATTAGTAGCGTTCCTTGGTATGTTCATGTTTCAGGTGGGGCCATTCTGCTTTTGACCCTTCTCTGGCCCAAGATCTTAAAGGAACTGACAACAAAGCAGATTTTCATCTTTTTTTCCGTTTGCTTTGTGAGTTTTGGCCTACTTTTGATTTTTCTTACCAGTTTTGCTGGTCGAGACGATGCAGGTACTGTCTTTAAAGGGGCGGTCCAGTTCAATGCTGGCGACTTCTCCTTAATAAAACCAGGAGCCTACTTCTACCGCTATCCGCATCAGTTGGGGTTGCTCAGTTTTGAACGCTTGGTTCTCTATCTGATTCCTTTACCAGTTATCTCTGTTTTCTATGTATTGAATCTTGGCATGGTCATTGGTATGAACTATGCTACTTGGAAAATCACGGATGAACTGTTTACGAGGCCTTTAGTTAGTCGTTTGGCTGTCATCATGAGCTTTGGTTTCTTGCCTCTAGTCTTTAACATTATGTTTGCCTATGGACTTATGTATGGGTTGTTCTTTTCTAGTTTTGCCATTCTCTTCTTTCTACGTTACTTAAGACGTGGTAAGGCTAGGAATGCGATTATTTCAGTGGCCATGCTATCTTTAGCCTACTGGGTAAGGAGCAACAACATCATTCTCATTATTGCTCTATCTGGTATTCTAATACTCTTAATGCTTAGAGAAAAACGGTATCGCTATTTACTTTTAGTTTTGGCTTTCTTTGCCTTTCCTTTGACCTTGCATAAGGCGACGACCAGTTACTACGAGATTACCACTCATCAAAAAATTCCTGGAACACCTCAGATTGCTTGGCTGGCCATGGGCTTACAGGACAAGCCTGATTCTAAACGCATGCCAGGATGGTATACCGGTTATGTCCGTGACATTTACGCCAAGAAAAAGGGCAATATCGAAAAGATTGAAAAAAGTGCCAATCACCTTTTTGATAAGCGTGTTCAGTATCTCCTAGCACATCCCGATGAAGCCAGTTGGTTTTTCAGTACCAAGTTTATCAGTTCTTGGACAGAGGGAAGCTTCCAGTCCATCTGGAATGGCCCAAGTAAAGACAAGTTTCAGCCTTTGTGGAATAGGTTTGCGACTTCCATCTATCACGATGGGACCCTGCATCTCTTTTTCGTAACCTATATGCAAGGCTATCTCCTAGTCCTATATCTTGGTGGTGTGTTCTACTACGCTTTCACTTATAAACGAATGGGGGACGGAGCAACGTTGGGACTTTATGCCTTTCTCTATCTCTTTGGGGGTATCCTCTTCCACCTCATATCTGAGACTAAAAGCCAGTACACCCTACCTTATATTTACTTACAGATTCCAATGATTGCGGCGGGCTACAACCATATGACACAAATACTTAGCCGCTATCTTAAAAATAGGCGAAAGTCATCCTAGGATGGCTTTTTGTCATTGTTTCACAATTACAATCTTGTTATAATAGTTCTATGAAAAATTCGTCAGTTGATCTTTTACGAGGCCCTATTTTGCGGTCTCTTTTAATCTTTGCCCTACCAATTCTGATATCCAATATTTTCCAGCAACTCTATAATACTGCGGATGTCATGATTGTGGGACGTTTTCTAGGGCCAGATGCTTTGGCTGCTGTGGGTGCTTCTTCTGCTATTTTTGATTTGGTTATCGGATTTGCCTTAGGTGTTGGAAATGGTATGGGGGTTGTTATCGCTCGTTACTATGGTGCCCAAGACTATAGGAAACTTCGTCAGTCTGTTGCGGCCACTGTTGTTATTGGCCTCGGCTTAAGTGCCTTGGTTATGATTCTAGGACATTTCGGCCTCTATCCTTTGCTAAGATTTTTAGGAACGACTGCTTCTATCATTGGGCAGTCCTACCAGTATATTTCTATGATTGTGTCTTGTGTTGGGGTAACTTTGGGTTATAATCTGTGTGCAGGTCTCCTCAGAGCAGTTGGTGATAGTCTGACAGCCCTCTATTTTCTGATTTTTTCAGCTCTGGTCAATATCATTTTAGACCTTTTCTTTATTACACAACTCCATCTTGGTGTTCAATCAGCAGGCTTGGCAACGATTATTTCTCAAGGACTTTCGGCAATTCTCTGTCTTTACTATATTAAGAAAAAAGTGACCTTCCTTCTTCCAAACAAGTCAGACTTTGTTCTTGATTTAAGTCTTTATTTGGACCTTTTTGGACAAGGCATGGCCATGGGACTCATGAATTCCATTGTTTCTATTGGGACTGTGACCTTACAGTATGCCATTAACGGCTTTGGCCCTCTCATCATTAGCGCTCAAGTCGCGGCAAGACGGATTATGTCCTTTGCTGTTCTACCTTTGACCTCACTTGCTGCCGGGGTGACTACTTTCACCTCTCAGAACTTCGGTGCCAAACAGTTTAAGCGCATAGTAGCTGGGTTAAAGCAATCTTGTCTTGTTTCTATAACTTGGTCTGTCATAGCTTGTGTCCTCCTCTATGTAGCAAGCCCCTTCTTAGCTAGTCTTATCTCTGGTTCAGATAATGCTGTGATTATTGATAATGCTAGTCGCTACCTTCGTATCAGTTCTCTCTTTTATCCTATTTTAGGAATGCTCTTCATCTTTAGAAATAGTCTGCAGGGTCTAGGTAAGAAACTGACACCTTTAACCTCTAGTTTCATTGAGCTTTTGGGAAAAATTCTTTTTGTTCTTTTGGTCATTCCTTCTATGGGCTATCTTGGCGTTATCCTATGCGAGCCCTTGATTTGGATCCCCATGACCATTCAGCTCTATTTTGCCTTAAGAAAACATATTAAACGCTTGTTTGTCACTTAAACTTTTTTGAACATAAAAAAACGACCGTCATGGTCGTTTTTAGTTTAATTTAATCCCCATTCATCAGAGATTTGTTTCATAATAGCTTCTTGGGAGACAATCCCAAAGCCCAGCATGTAAGTTGAGTAATCAGCATAGATGACCTTGTTATTTTGAACAGCCTTAAGGCTAGTCCAGACAGGGCTATTTTTAAGTTTGTTATCTAGGAGTTCTTGAGAATCTGCTTGAACAATCAGGAGGTCCGGATTAATGTCTTTTAGTTTATCTGGATCGATAACTTGGAACATATCATCTGGATTGAAGGTTTCCGCTCGATTGAAATGATAAGTATCATAGAGATAACCAAAATGCCCGTAAGCATAATAACGGATGTCATTGTCAGTCACGCGCAGATACATGAGTTTTTGGTTGCCAAACTTGGCTTTGACATTCTCCGCGAAAACGGCCTCCCTAGCATCCAATCTATCGAGGTCCTTCTTCATCTCATCACGTTTATCGAAGATTTCCGCCACCTTTAATGATGTTTCGTGATAGTCCCAATTTTCATCTGTATTGATTTGGTAGCCAACAGTCGGTGCAATCTCAGAAAGCTCGTCGTAGAGGTCCTCCTGCTCTCCTGTCATAAGGATTAAATCCGGTTTTAACTCAGAAATCTTATCCAAATCTGGATTCGCCTGCCAACCAACTGAAACCACTTTGGCATCCTTGTATTGTTTCTTAAAGAGGGTTGAAAATTCTTGACTATCAGCTTGGCCAGTTGTTGCACCTACAGGAGTGATATGGAGAGGATCCAAGATTTCACCATAGAGGTTGTCGAGGATAACGATACGTTTAGGAACTTTTTTCAACTCTGTCGTACCAAAATCATGGACAATCGTCTTCTCCTTAAAAGTCTGACTTATTTGATTTGACTCTGCATTATGTCCAGACGTCATGTCTGGCAAGTAATATAGTAAAAGACCAGATATGATGGCCAGAATAGCTAATAAATAAAGAAGATTTATTTTTTTCATGGCAACTCCTCGATAAGATCGGATTAAATCGTTACTTTAAAGTTATCTTAAAACTTCTTTAATGTCAATCACTACTTGTTAGTTTAAGCAAAGAATAGTTGATTCTGTAATATTACTGATTTTAATAATAGATTGTTTTGAATGTTCCATAGGTAGAGCAATATTTTGGAAAATTAATCTATGTTATAATGATAAGTAACATTGGAGGGAAATTATGTTAAATCAGCTTTCATTTAAGGGACAATGGAGACAGTACCAACAGCGTGTTCTCGATAAAGCCGAAAGCTTTATGGATGATGGAAAGATTCACTTAGTTGCTGCTCCCGGTTCCGGAAAAACGACCTTGGGAATTGAATTTATAAAACGTTTTGGTAATCCAACTTTAGTTTTAGTTCCGACAGTTACCATCCGTCAACAATGGGTAGATCGGATTAAACGAGCTTTTTTAAGTGATGACAATCTAGTAGAACAACTCATTTCACAAGATTTAAAAAAGCCGAAAGTCATTACAGTGGCAACCTACCAAGCTTTACATAGCGCCATGAATCAGGGTGTGGGTGAGAGTCTCGTTGAAGATACTGATGATAATGCTGAACAAGAGCATTTAGATTTTCAAGGGTTCGATGTCCGAAAAACTTTTGGGGACCAAGATTTAGGGACTCTTTGTCTGGATGAATGCCATCATTTAAGAAATGAATGGTGGAAGAGTTTAGAGAGTTTTCAAAAAGCTTTTCCAAATATAAAGATGATTTCTTTGACAGCAACACCCCCATACGAGGGAGAACCTGCACTTTGGGAACGTTATATTAGCATGTGTGGTGAGATTGATGAAGAAATTACAGTGCCTGAACTTGTTAAGGAAGGGACGCTCTGTCCTCACCAGGACTATGTCTACTTCGCCTTTCCAACAAAGGAAGAACGTGCACAATTGGACCGGTTTGATAAGCAGAAACTTAACTTTCTAACTAAATTGTCTAAAGATATAAACTTTTCGAACACTATTCAGTCTAGTCCAGCACTAAGTGGCCAAATTGGCTATGATGACCTATTGGCTAATCCTAAATACCTTTCCGCTACCCTGATTTTCTTACGGTCTAAAGAATTGCCTTTTCCTCAACGTTTTCAAGAACTTCTCTCTGCAAAAACCTTGCCAACTTTTACGCTTGAGTGGTTTGAAACCTTGCTTAATGGCGTGATTTTCCAGGTCCCAAATTGGTATGGATTTACCGAGGAAGCCTTTAATCAGCTAAAAAGTAATTTGAAAGCAAATGGTCTTATCGAGAGAAATCAAGTTAAACTTATCCGGAATAAGAAGCAAGATGTCCTGCTTAATCAATCATTGGGAAAACTCAATGCTGTTAGAGATATTTTTAAGGCAGAATACCAGTCTCTAGGAGATAATCTCCGTCAACTTGTTTTGACAGACTTTATACGTAAGGATTTTCAAATTCATCTAGGCGATAACAGTGCACAATTTACACAACTAGGTGTGCTCTCTTACTTTGAATCTATTCGTAGAGAAATAATTGAACAGTCCTGGACGGTGCCTGTGGCTGTATTGACAGGAAGTTTAGTGGTTATTCCAACTTCAGCTAAAGAACATCTAGAGCGACTCATTCCTAATTCTCGTTTATCCTTTGATGTTATTGGACAGTTGAGCCAAGAAGACTATCTTAAGGTGAGTGTTTCTGGTTCTCAGCATGATCTAGTGACTGCCCTTACCCAACTTTTCCAAGAAGGACATATTCAGGTGATTATTGGAACCAAGTCTTTATTGGGCGAAGGTTGGGATGCCCCTTGTGTTAACTCCCTTATTTTAGCTAGTTTTGTTGGAAGCTTCATGCTAAGTAATCAGATGCGAGGACGTGCCATCCGTGTCTGGCCAGACAATCCTAATAAAACGAGTAATATCTGGCATTTGGTTTCTATAAATTTATCACCTAGGAGATGGTTTGATTTTCAAGATGAGGAAGAAAAATTCAATGAGACATTAGAGCTGCAGTTGTATGCACTTAGTCCTGACTTAGATTTGTTAGATCGGCGTATGACACAGTTTCTGGGCCTCCATTATCAAGAGCCTACTATCGAATCTGGTATTGACCGCCTTGACCTCAATCAAATAACTTTTAGCCGAAAGGGTCTAGAAAAACTTAATCAAAATGCCATTACACTATCTCAAAAACGTCAGGAGCTAAAAGACCGTTGGCAACAAGCCTTGCCACTATACGAAGATATGGAAGTGGTCAACCAAGTTGAGGTCGACAAACAATTTCTACCGTTGGTATACCTTAATGATTGGATGAAGGTCTTACTTATTTCTCAAGCCTTTGCTGCCACTTATTTTATCATTGATGTGACAAGATACTTTATTGTTGGAAAGCCGTTTGTTCATAGTCTACCAATACTTCTACTCGCTCTTCTTCTACTAGCTGTCTTCTGGGGAAGATATTTTATCTATAAGAGCCCCTATAAACGTTTGGAAATTTTTGGTAAAGCTATCCACCAAGCCCTGCTGGATTCAGGTCAGATTGAGACTAAAGAATCTGCTCCTAGAGTGGTAAAAGACAGTAAACAAGCGATTTATAACGCCATCTATCTCAAGGGTGCTAGCATGAGGGAAAAAGAAATCTTTGCTCAGACTATGACTGAATTTTTCGCTCCTATCGAAAATCAACGCTATATCTTAAAGGCTTGTCACAAAGTGAAGGACCAAACCGAATTTTTTGCCGTTCCAATTATGTTTGAAAAGCGAAAGGCAGATGCAGAGTCTTTCCTCCGACATATACAAAAAAGCCTAGGAAAATATGATCTTATTTATACGCGAAGTGTTCAAGGTCGTCCTATTCTCCTAGAAGCCCGCATCAAGGCACTTGGAAATAAGCAAGAACGAACAGTTACACATAAAAAAGTCATGTCAACTTTAGAATGATAGATAGCCCTAACCACTTTAACCGTTTTTATCATGCATGATATTATAAACCAACGACACTATATTGGAGAATTCTATGACACTCACACATATTTTTTTCGACCTAGATGGTACCCTGGTTGATAGTTCTGAGGGTATTCACAATGGTTTTGTTCAAACTTTTGAAAGACTTGGCCTTCCTGTTCCTAGTGACCAAAAAATTCAAAGCTTCATGGGGCCTCCCCTCGAAGTTACTTTTAGAGAAGAAATTAGCGAGGAAGGTGCTGCCCAAGCTGTTCAACTTTATCGTGATTACTATGGCACTAAAGGACAGTTTGAAGCCCACCTCTACGACGGTATAAAAGAAATCCTCGAAAAGCTGAATCAAAATCCAAATAAGAAAATCTATATCACGACTTCCAAAAATGAGCCTACTGCTCTGGAAATGTGTGAGTACCTTGGCATCACTGAGTTTTTTGACGGCATCTATGGGGCCACACCTGCTGCTTTCCATAAGGCTGACGTCTTGCAGCGTGCTATTACTGAAAATAATGCAAATAAGGACCAGTCTGTCATTGTTGGCGATACCAAGTTTGACATGATTGGCGGAAAAACAGTTGGTATCAAGACCTTGGCCGTTACCTGGGGATTTGGGACAAATGAAACCCTTTTGGCAGAAAATCCTGATTTTGTAGCTGACACTCCGCAAGAACTTTGGGATATTTTGAGATAAAGCTTGGAAAACGAAAAGAGCAAGATTCTTTAATCATGCTCTTTTTGTCGCTTGTCATCAAGAAAATCTTGCCAAAGCCTTTTAAAATCATCTTTAATAAATTAAAAACCGGTAGTGGTCTCAAATAACATTCATTTTACTATTCTCATCTTTAATTTTCATCTTCTATTACTAGATTCTCATCCCCATAAAAGACGACTTTCCCATCTTTTACTTTAAAAGAATAACTGATTGAATCATGATTCTCATCCTTGGTATTGGAATAAAAGAAATTATATTCACCATTCGGAAGATCACTAGCATCTAACTTTTTAGCCGCATCTTTCATATCTTGTTCTTTGACTGATGCATTATCATCAATAAAGATAGTCATATAAACCAACTCTTGATCAATCAAGGTTTGGTATGGAATTTGATAATAACCAGCAAAGTCCTTCTTACCTTCCTTAAGATTTTCGGAGGCAATAGTATCCAATATTTTTCCCTTTTCATCATGACTGAAATAAGATAGAAAACTAAAAAACCTAATAGGAAGACCGAGATTTTGTTTCTTCAATTGTTTTTCAATTTTCTTCTCAACTTTTTTAACAGATTTCTGTTCCACAAATACTTCTTTATAGTGTAAAAATTGAATACTGTCATGAGAATCAGATGACCTATTTTCAGGAATAGCCCTATTATTCTCTTCCAATTTTATTGTTTGCCCATCGTAGGTGTTCTCAGAATAGGTATAAGATACGTAGTAAGTTGGACTTTCTAGTGGAGTCCAATGTAAGTCAGTGATGGTAACTTTGCCATGAAGACCCACTTTGTTACAATCTTCGATGATGATTCGCTTAATTTTTATGTAATCACTAGGCATCATCACCTTGCAACCCGTCAAAACCAAAACTGATAGCAGCAAGGGAATCAAGAATAGAATGCGATAGATTTTCTTTTTCATAGCTCTACCTCCTATAGTGGTGTATAACTAGGGATAGAAATATAATTAAGACTTATCATTCCTCAAGCTAGTTATTTTTTCGACCTTTCATCTTTAATCATCATCTTCTAATACTAGATTCTCGTCTTCATAAAAAACGACTTTCCCATCTTTAACTTTAAAATTGTAATCGACTGAATTATTTGGTCCATCTTCAAAATTAGATTGATAGAAACTATATTCACCATTTGGAAGGTTACTAGCATCTAACTTTTTAGCAGCATCTTTCAAATCTTGTGATTTAACTGATGCATCATCATCGATATAAATGACCATCTCAATCAACTCTTTATCAATCAAGGTTTGGTATGGAATTTGATAGTAACCTGCAAAGTCCTTCTTACCTTCTTTGAGATTGTCTGAGGCTAAGGTATCCAGATTTTTCTCCTTTTCATCATGACTGAAGTTAGATAGAAAACTAAATGAACTAATAGGAAGACCGAGTTTTTGTTTCTTCAATTGTTTTTCAATTTTCTTTTCAACCTTTTGGACAGATTTCTGCTTCAAAAACGATTCCTTATATTCTGGAACATTGCCATAAGAGTCACTTGACCTGTCTTCATAAATAGCCGTATTTTGCTCTAATACTACTTTCTGGTTATCGTAAGTTTTCTCAGAATAGGTATAAGTCACGTGGTAAGTGGGTATTTCTAAGGCTGTCCAATATAATTTAGTGATAGTAACCTTACCATGCAAACCCACTTTATTACAGTTCTCGACAATAACTCCTCTGACCTTGTTATAATCACTAGACTTCATCTTTCTGAACCCCATCAAAAACAAGGCTGTAAATATTACGAGAAATAAAAGTAAACAATGATTGATTTTCTTTTTCATAGCTCTACCTCCTATAATCTAAAGCTAACAAAAGAAAGACAAGCGACTGTTAAAATCCATTTTCTGAATATATGTATAACATTACTCAATTAATGTAAACGATTACATTATCTTATCTTTATTTTAACATTCTTTACATGAAATGTCAGATGAAATTGGATTCGTTCTTTTACTTCTCTTCTTTGCCAACCCAATCATTGTATTAAAAAAATCTAGTAGACAGCTTCTTCTAGAATCTTTTGTATTCTTATCAACTCATTTCCCCCACAAGAAAGCAATTAGAGGCTTATCAACCAAGGCCGTTTCATGGAGTTTACTGTGTTGGCCGTTAGGACCTGTGATTTCCTTTTCTTGGTAGGATTTGACATGACCTTTAAGCAGATAGGCTAGGGATTGACTGGATAGATTGGTCACGCGCTCATCACTCTCTTTACCTGTATTGCCATAGATGTTGAGGACTTCAACTTGTCCTTGAGGATAGTTGTCTCCAAGAGACAAGAGCTCTTCATATGACTCGGTCATGCTAGTTGGCTTTCCTTCGCCATCTAGAGAGTTATTTTCCAGTTCATTCATGCCGATGATCCCGTTAAAGTGACCAGCGATATCCACTTGTTTGACCAGCTTAGGTAGAGTCTTATCACTGCCGTGTTGGAGCATATAGTAGACGATGGCCATATTGCCGTATGAGTGACCAACCATATTCATCTCAGTAATTCCGTAGTTATCTTGGAGAGCTTTGACGACAGCGTGGGCATAGTCTCCCTGGTCCTGAGTGCTAGCACCTCGATTATTGTCAAAATTGACTAGGACAATTGGATTAACAGCATCCTTAGGAATGTTCCCGTTAAGAGAGACGTCTCCATCTTCAGCCACATTGGCTTCAATAATGGTTTGTGTCACACCAGCTTTTTTAGCCGCATTAGCCATATGTCTTTCCGCACGACTGCTTGAGCCCCAACCATGGAAAAAAATGGTCGGACGACTTGATTGAATAAATGTTTTTCTTGCTTCTGCTTTTACGGCCTGCGCTTGGTTTTGGGAAATAAAATACCAACCACCTACACAAACAAGACCAAACATTGCTAAAAGACTGAAAATAAGAGCTTTTTTCTTCATAAATACCTTTCCGATTTGCTTTATAAAAGAGCAAGATGTTCCCAAACTCTTTTACTAGCAATACTAATTTTAAGCTAGTTCATCTTACATATTTTCTTTGATGAAACGATTCATCTCTTTAAATGGAATCACATCCAACTTATCGTAAAGTTCTGCAAATGGGAAGTTTGAACCAAGGAAGAGAACTGTGTCTGCTTCAAAGACCACTTCGTTGGCTGGTTTCCAACCAACACGGTATGCAGAACCTGTCAACCCTTCGTAGTTCCATTCGAAAACTTCAAAGTTTTTACCAGTTGTGATGATTGGCGCTTTAATCATGCGTGACAATTCAGTGATGATATCACCAGCACCAACTCCACCGAAACCAGCATAGATCACTGGGCGTTCCGCATTGTTCAAGATTTCAACAGCTTTGTTGATTTCCACTTTATTCAAAGCAGGAGCGACGAAGCGACGTTCGTAAGAACCTGATCCGTAGTATGAGTTTTCGTCGATTTCTTGGAAACCGAAATTTACTGGAATTTCAACGACAGCTGGATCTTTTTTAGAAACAGCAGCACGGCAAGCTTCGTTAATCACTTTTGGCAATTGTTCTGTGTAATCGACACGTTTGTTGTAAACAGCGATACCGTTGTACATTGGGTTTTGGTTGAGCTCTTGGAAATCATCCATGTTAAGCTCGTCTTGAAAATAAATTT
Source organism: Streptococcus sp. HMSC065H07 (assembly GCF_001837325.1). NCBI lineage: Bacteria > Bacillati > Bacillota > Bacilli > Lactobacillales > Streptococcaceae > Streptococcus > Streptococcus sp. HMSC065H07. The sequence continues at coordinate 68,246 of NZ_KV832026.1, read as the reverse complement.
ATTCTGACTATTCTCATGAAAACGATTAAAGTACTAATTTAACACAAAGATATTCACATGTATAAGGATTTGCTCAGAGATGCTCAATCCCTATTACATAACAGATGCTGAATTTGAGAAATTCTCACAAACTATCTTATAATAGGATATTTTATTATAATTTGCAAGCACCTCTAAGGCTTGTAGCTGTAGGAAATCGAACAAAAAGAGGCTGGGACAAAAGTCCTAGCCTCTTAATTGTTTTTGGATTGTCGAGCAAGACGCAGTGGTTGAGTAGGCTCTACTACGCTAATTTCATTAGCTTTTACAGCCCTACTCAACTGTGCGGAGGTGAGACGACAAAATCGAATTCTAACGAATTACCGATTTCTGTCC
>NZ_KV832026.1:44065-67771 GCF_001837325.1 Streptococcus sp. HMSC065H07 | reverse complement strand
TAACGAATTACCGATTTCTGTCCCACTCTCTTTTTGTTTCATTTAATCAATTTTCGCAACATTGAGAAGCAGAGAGCTAGTCAAAACAGACAAAGAACTAAGGGCCATGGCAAGACCTGCTAGTTCTGGATTGAGGGTCAATCCCAGTCCTACAAATACTCCTGCAGCAATTGGAAGCCCAAGGATATTGTAGATAGAGGCCCAGAAGAGATTGAGTAAGATCCTACGGAAGGTCTTTTGACTCATGTCAAAGGCGCGCACAACGCCAAGCAAATCATTTTGCGTGAGCACGATGCCACCGGACTCGATCGCAATATCCGTTCCAGATCCCATAGCGATCCCCACATCTGCGATCGAGAGAGCTGGAGCATCATTGATCCCATCTCCAACAAACGCGACCTTGCTAGCTTCTTGCAGTTTTTGGATGGCGCTAGCTTTTTCTTGAGGAAGGACATCAGCAATGACGGTGTCAATTCCCACTTGCTTAGCAATAGCTTGGGCCACCCGTTCATTATCCCCCGTTAACATGACCGTTTTCAAGCCCCGTTCTTTGAGCTTTTTGATCGCTTCTTTTGAGCTGGCCTTTGGAGCATCTTGAATGGCAATCAAGCCAATCACTTGCCCATCCACAGACAAACTGATCACTGTTTTGGCCTGCTCTTGCAAGTCTACCATCCGTTTTTCAAGCTCCGGATCCATCGCTGTCCCGTCATGAAGTTTGCCATTTCCCAAGGTCACCAACTGCTGGTCGATCTGACCTTGGACCCCTTTTCCTTCAATCGCTTGGAAGTTTTTCACAGGCGATAACACCAAACCTTTTTCTTCTGCTTGGGATAACACCGCTTGGGCTAGTGGATGTTCTGAAAAAGTTTCAAGACTAGCAGCCAGTGTCAAGACACGCGCTTCATCTCCTACAACATCGGTTACAAGTGGTTGGCCAATGGTAATAGTCCCTGTCTTATCAAACACAACGGTTTGAATCTTTTGCACTTCTTGAAGAACTGTTCCATTTTTAATCAGAACCCCCATCTTGGCACTACGGCCGGTTCCGACCATCAGGGCTGTTGGGGTTGCTAAACCAAGGGCACAAGGACAGGCAATAATGAGGACAGAGACTGCATAGAGCATGGCCTCTTGAAGCGACGCGCCCAGAAGCACGGACCAAACCCAGAAAGTCGCAATGGCCAAAATCGTCACCACTGGAACAAAGATACCTGAAATCTTATCCGTCAAATCTTGAATAGGAGCACGACTGGATTGGGCCATTTTGACAAAGTCCACAATTTGAGATAAGAGGGTCTCACTACCGACTTTTTCAGCCTTAAAGAGAATGGTCCCATTGCTGTTGATAGTGGAGCCGATAACTGCATCGCCAACTGATTTTTCCACAGGCAAGCTTTCACCTGTCACCATCGACTCATCAATGGTCGTACTTCCTTCTACAATCGTCCCATCAACCGCGATCTTTTCCCCAGGACGGACCCGAATCAAGTCACCAATTTGGATATCTTCTGCCGCCACCTCGACATAGTTCCCATCACGGAGAACTTGAGCCGTTTTTGCCTGCAAATCCAACAATTTTTCCACAGCCTCGGAGGCATTGTTACGCATCCGTTCTTCAAAGATTTGCCCTAAGAGGATAAAGAAGATGATAAAACCCGCAGCCTCAAAGTATACTGGCTGACCAGTAAAAAGGGCAAATACACTATAGACATAGGCTACCAGGGTTCCAAGAGCTACCAAGGTATCCATATTGGAATGGTGCTTCTTAAATGAGGCCCAGGCACTCTTGATAAAAGGTACTCCTGCTACCAACATGATCGGCGTTGTCGCTAGAAAAGTCCCCCAGCGACTGACTGGATGGGAGACAAATCCTGCCCACATCCCAATCATCAAGATCAATAAAGGAAGGGTGAAGATACTAGTAATCCAAAAGCGACCCCGTAAACTTAAGACACGACGGCGTTTTTCCACAACCGTGTAGGAACCCTTTTGCATCTTCATTCCACATGAAAACTCAAAGTCCCCTGTTTCTGTCGGGGTAAAGGATATCACCTTATCCACACCGACTTCCAAAGGCTCTAAAATCCCCTGATCTTCAAACAAAATTTCCTTGTAACAGCCGGAAGGATTGACCCGATGGAAGGTGATTTCAGCAGGGATCCCTTTTTGAAGTTGAAATTCTTTGGGACTATAGCCCTTTTCTGCTGTAATACGGATCTTTTGCACTCCGTTTTCCACAACTGCTTTTTGTTTTTCTACCATACCTACTCCTTTATTCCACAATCATTTGACCATGCATCATGTTCATTCCACATGAATACCCATATTCGCCCGCTTTTTCTGGCGTAATTTCAATGACATGTTTTTCACCTAAAGGCAAATCTTCATGAACGCCAAAATCTGGAAAGATCACTTGAGCCAGACATGAAGATGGATCCTTGCGATTAAAGATGATCCGGGCTGGAACATTCTTTTTCAGGACAATGGTTTCAGGCGAATAGCCCCCCATGACTTCGACTTCAATTTCTTGATAACCTGATTTCTGACGAGCGTGGCCGCTTACCTTTTCATGCTCTGCAAAGAACCACCAAGCAATAAAGACAACCAAAAGTAAACAAACAATACTAATCACTAATCCAAACATGGAATTTCCTTCTTTCTATTACATACAATTGCAAGGGACTGTTTCGACAGCCTCTGCTTTCTTTTCTTCGAGCACCTGCTGCAGCTGATTAAGATCTGCAAGCGTAAAGTCACTCTCCTGAATCAAGTTCTCAAGCACCTGGACAATTCTTTTTGAGCAAACCTTGTCTTTCACATCCTCAGCCACCAAGTCTAAACCCTGGTCCTGCTTCAACAAAGCCGAGTAAACAAAGGCTTTGCCTGATTTTTCTCTAGTCAAACATCCTTTCTCCACCAAGCGCGTCAAGAGGGTCTTGATGGTCGACTTCGACCAGTCAAAGCGCTCGGACAAGACGGCGATCAAATCCGTGCTGGTCTGCTTGCCTTCCATCCAGATAATCTTCATGATGCGCCATTCCGCATTAGAAATTTGCATGGCTTCTCCTTTCAAAATCTACATTTGTAAATCTTATGATGTTATTTTACACCTAAGGTTTACATTTGTCAACCAAAAGTTTTAAAAAAACAAATCTTTCTTTGAAGATTTGTCTGGTTGGGCTTTTTCCACTCCCTATTTTTATCTCCCTAAATTGTCAAATTAAGTTAGATTTTTCATGTAACTCAGAAAAACTTGGGATGGTGTTTGATAATTCAAAGACTTCCTAGGAATTCTATTTCTTTTATCAGCTGTAGCTGATAAATAATTTTGAGAAGTATTCGTAAAATCCATTTGTTTAGGTAGTCCATTTCGTCTTAAAAAGCCATTAGAATGTTCAATGAGACCTCGTTGCTCAGGACATCCTGGATCCGCAAAGAAAATATCAATGTCATGTGCATTCGAAATAGATTTCCAATTAGAAAATTCTTTTCCGCAATCAAAAGTGATCGACTTAATTCGTTACTCTATCACAATCATAGATTTAATAGACTTGCGTTCATCCATATCTTTATAGGCCTGATTAATATCTTCCAATTTATAACTTGTGGTAAAGACACGACCTGGATTGATGTCGCCATTAAGAACAGCTTTTAACAAAACTTGTTTATCATAGGTTGTGACAGAGGCTGGTCCGCCACCAATCGTTGTATTTTGTCCAAAGGTTGATCCAATGGCACGGTTTTCATAGTGCGGAACACCAACAAATCCCATACGGCCACCATTGTGAAGGACTCCAAGAGCTTGATCTACCGCTGCTTCTGTACCGACACATTCGAGAGCTGCATCTGCTCCTCCCCCGAGGATTTCACGGACTTTGGCAATGCCTTTTTCGCCACGTTCAGCAACAACTGCAGTCGCACCTGAGTCCAAAGCCATTTTTTGACGATCTTCATGACGACTCATAAGGACAATTTGTGAAGCACCACGCATCTTAGCTGCTATGACAGCACATTGACCAACAGCCCCATCTCCGATAACGACCACCTTATCACCTTTTTGCACATTAGCCACACGCGCTGCATGGTAACCCGTCGGCATGACATCAGCCAGTGTCAAAAATGACTTGAGCATGCCTTCACTATAATCAGAAAGTTGCCCAGGAATTTTGACAAGGGCCCAGTTGGCAAAGTGGAAACGGATATACTCAGCCTGCACGCCCCCAGACCAGTTATTACCTGGGTGGTTGTCACAAGAGCCATCAAAACCAGCACGACAGGCATCACACTGTCCACAACCATGTGTGAAAGGGGCAATGACAAAGTCACCTGGTTTTACTGTAGTAACTTCCTCGCCAACTTCTTCGACAATTCCGATAGCCTCATGACCGCTATTTCTATGTCCTTCTTCCATTTCCGGATTACGGTAACTCCAAAGGTCCGATCCACAAACGCAAGTACGTACTATCTTGATAATGGCATCATCTGCCTCTTGAATGCTTGGACGTTTGATTTCCTCAATGCCGACCTGCCCAGCTTTGGTATAAACTGCTGATTTCATTTAATAACCTCTATTCTTTCGTCACTGATAGTATATACTTTTTAACAAGAGATCGCTCACATCAAACACTCCCTATTACGGTCATATTTAGTTACTTAATCATATTTTTTTCCATACTTCTTTTCAAGCATTTTCTTTACTAGATATGGCATCTTGACATTCTCTCGACCTTTTTTAGCAATCAATTTTTTGACGAAATCAGGCATCTGAATATCTTCCTCCTCTTCTAAAATCTGTCCTGTGTTTGAAGGAGCTTCCAACTCATCAAAAGTCTCTAGTTGAGGATGATAGTAACGATAGTCACCGTCTATATGAGACTGAATGGTTGAAAGAAGTGCTTTAATCAAACGAGAATCGCTATTTGGCATAGGAGGACGGTGATAGGCCACACCAAGCTCATGACAAAGCTCCTTACACTCCACATCATTATCAAAAAGAACCTCAATATGCTCACTAATAAAAGCTATCGGGACAAAAATATAGTGGTCAGGGTGTTCCTTCTCATCATGAAGGTATTCTAAGACATCAGGTTTAATCCAAGGAATACCAATATCACTTTCACTCTGCCATGTATTGGTATACTTGTCTTCTTCAAGGCCTAAAATTTCCGCAATCAAGCGAGTATTGTCATAAATCTGATCGATATAAGGATCGCCAAAATCAAGGGCCAAAACTGGTACACTGTGAGCTGAAAAAATCACCTTATAGCTGTCATCTCTAATTTGATCTAAAATATTTCGAATCTCATCAGCCCAGTAGTGAAGAAGTGAAGGTTCTTGGTACCAATCCTTGATAATTTGGAACCTAATCTGCTCACTTTCTAAAAATTTCTCATATCCCATGACAGAATAGTAAGAATAATGGGGCTCTAAAATCAAGCACAAACATTCTTCAATTCCGTCATTCTCCATCTCTTTGATTACATCAGTGATAAAAGGGCGGGAAAATTTATTAGCAAAGTAAACTGACGCTTGATTTCCAAGAGCAGTAGCAACCATGTCCACTTCTTCTCTAGTTATCCTTTGGAGTGGGGTTCCACCGATTCGGACGTAATTGTCATATAAAGTCTGAATTTCATGTGGTTCAGGACGAACCCCACGGCGTATATTTGTGAAAAATTCCGCTACTCCTTCATAGGTAATCTCTTCTGGTGAACCAAAGGTCATCATCAACACAGCTCTCTTACTCATAATTACTCCTTGTTCTACATTTGTTCTATTTTATCATGAAAAGGCTTACTTTAGGGAACTTAGTATCAAAATAACTCTTAAAGGTAGACTTTAAGAGTTGAAAAACAAACCTTAATGATGGTGGTGGTGATCATGTCCATGACTTTGACTGGCTTCCAGCTCTTCGATATTTCGCTTGTGGGAGCGGTGAGTTGCTAGGTCTTCATCCACTTCGATGGTGACATTTTGAAAGCCCCTCTCTTTGAGCAAGGTACGGATCGCTTCTTTGCAGACCTCCATCTGCTCCCTCCGTTTGAGACAAACATGAACAATAGCATTTTTCTCTAAGCCATCCATGGTCCAAAGATTAAGCTGATTGATACTAGCGACATTGTTCAACTGGTCTAAATCATTCTTAACTTGCTTGATATCTACCCCTTCTGGCACAGCATCCAGGAAAATCTTGAGCGTGCTCCAAAAACGTGGAATGGCTTTGGACAGAATAAAGAAGGAAATAGCGAGAGACAAGAGGGGATCTAGGATATACCAGTCTGTAAATCGGAGGACAAGGGCCATCAGAATGACTGCCAACCAACCTAAGGTATCTTCCAAAAAATGCAGGCTGAGAATGGATTCATTCTTGGTTTGCCCCTTGCGAATGACCAGACTCGCCAGCACATTGACACTGATAGCAATCATTCCCAACCAAAGAAGCCCTTCGTCATTGACGGGCTGAGGGTGGAAAAGCTTGCTTACATTTTCTAAAATTACCATACCAGACCCGGTCATCAGAATGACTGCCGTTACTAAAGCCCCTAATAAGCTAAAACGCTTGTAGCCTAGGGTATAGCGACTATCTTCTTGACGATTGGAGATCGTTTCTAGAAAGGCCGAGAGGCCAATGGCTAGAGCATCCCCCAAGTCATGGACCGAATCAGCGAGGACTGCACTGGAACCAAAGATTCCCCCTGCAATAAACTCAACAATAGCAAAGCTTAGATTCAAGAAAAAAGCCAGCCAGACAGCACGTTTTGAACTCATTTTTTTACCTTCCTTTGGTATAATAGTAATAGTATTATCTTCTCACTAGTATTATCTCTAACTCTAAAAAGAAAGGATAGGGGCAAACTGTTTAGGATGTACGTTACTGAACAATTTGTTCAAAGTGTCCATATGACAACACAGGATCGTCGTATTACCAAAACTAGAAAAGCTATCTATCATGCTTTTTTACACTTACTCAACCAAAAAGACTACGACATTATTACCGTTCAGGAAATTATTGACCGTGCTGATGTGGGGCGTTCAACTTTTTACAGCCATTACGAGAGTAAGGAACTCTTGCTGGATGAACTCTGCCAAAAACTCTTTCACCACCTCTTTGAGCGAGATGATCAGCTCTCTCCCCAAGACTATCTAGCCCATATCTTTGATCATTTCAAGAAAAATCAAGACCATGTGACCAGTCTCTTGCTTTCCAAAAATGATTATTTTATCCGGCAACTGAAAAAAGAACTGGAGCACGACGTCTACCCCATGGTAGTTGAAAAACTGATTAAATCGCACCCCAACATCCCCCACTCCTATCTCAAACACCTGGTCGTAACCAACTTCATTGAAACCCTCAGCTGGTGGTTGAAAAAAGGCAAGACTTACACCGAACAAGAAGTCATCCAGTTTTATTTGGAGATACTGAAAGTTGGTTCAAACTAGAAAGAAGTTTTTTTAATGACCCTCACTCAATTTTATTTTCTCTTTCCAGCCTTATTCATGCTTCACGAACTTGAGGAAATCATATGGATGCCATCCTTTGTCAAAAAACTATCAGCACAGTTTCCAGATATTCGATTCCTTTCTTATTACACTCCTTTTACTTTCAATGCCATTGTCTTGGAGAAGTTTCTGATCCTGCTTCTATCACTTTTTCTTAGCTATCAGTTTAGCAACTATACTATTTACGCAACCATTGTAATTGCTTATATCAACCATATTTTCGGACATCTGATTCAGACAATTGTCCTTCGAAAATATGTTCCTGGATTGTTAACTGGCATTTTTACGAGTTTATTTTCTTTATTCTATCTCAAAAATAACGTACCCATCAATCTTTATTGATACTCTTTCATTACCTTATCACTTATCCTTGTAAATCTTATATTTTCATTTATGGTTCTTCATAAAAAGAGTCTCAAACTAAGGTAGCGTAAAGGTCTTAATGTCTTAACTCTATCACATACATTTACTTTATTTATCCTAGAAAGGAAACATCTATGTCACTTTATCTCATCTTTACCATCATCACAGTATTCTTAGCCCTTGCTTTTGTCCTGCTTCATCTTGTTGCTGCACTATCAGCTATTCTAAAAGGCAAAAAAAACTTTGGAACTGGATTTATTCTAGCTGGTGCTATAGTTGGCATCTTAGCACTACTCCTTGTAATGATTAGTCACAACTGGGCAATTTATACCTGGATATTGGGTAACTCTATGATTTGTTTGGGCGCTGTCATGAATGGTAAAAATAATAAGAAATTCAACAAATCACACCACCTAATTCGTTTTGCCATTGACTTGCTAATTACTATTTTGTTATATGTTAGTCTATACTTATTGTAAGATGTTGTGATACTCATTGCTACAAATATTATGGAAAAAGGCCTAAAGGTGAAATCTAGCCCTTTTTATTATTTAGAAAATAAACGTTCTTATCTTTAATCCATATGTTATAAGCATTGTCAATAGCTTCTACATAAGGGAAATAATATCCAAAAAAGGACCCCTACTGGATCCTCTTATTAATTGATAAACATCAGTACTAAGCTTTCTTAGCTGCCTTGCTCCATTGGTACCAAGCAACTAAACTGTTGATAAGGTAAATGAAGTATTTTCCTTGAATTTGTAAGCTTTCTCCCCACCACAAATAGATAGAGAAAACATTGGTAGCAGCCCAAAAAATCCATTGTTCACGGTAAACAGCTGTCATCAAGAGCTGACCGACACCATTTGTCGCATCGGTAATAGAATCACGATAAGGACGATTAGCTCCAATTGACTGGTAAATAAGACCAAAAGCTAGCCACCAAAGTACACTAATTAAGAGGTACTTGGTCCATCCCACGGTATCCAACTTACGGGCAACAAATTCTTGTTTTTCTTTTTTGAACTGGGCTTGATAAATCAAAAAGTGTTAAAAATAAGACAGTAACCTCAGAATAGATACTGTCTTATCTCTTTTTTTTACTTAAAGCCTTGATAGACTTGACAAATGATAGAAAAGAACCGTGAGTTCTTGCCAGAAGCTGAAGTTAATCCTTCAACCTGGAAAACCCTCAGAGGTGACTTTTTCTATACATCTCGATTTTTCTGGCAATAATCATCAACCGATAAATATGTCTGTGAATCACCCAGCGACTCCGCTATGTCCATAATCCGCGGTGGTAGTAATCCCACTCGCTGGACAAGTTCGTGATCGCTGAACAATTCTCGTGGACTGCCGGCGAAGCCAAACTTCCCGTGTTCCATAACATACACCGACTCAAACTCGGCGGCGACCCAATCCATGTCATGGGTGATGGTCACAACTTGGTGGCCCGAATCAGCCAACTGATGGAAAATTGCGGTCAACTTGCGCCGGCTTTCCCAATCAAGCGACATCATCGGCTCATCAAATAAATAAATCGCCGGATCCACTGCCAAAACTGTGGCAACGCTCAACAGCTTGCGTTCCGACAATGACAGGTCATATGGACTTTCAGCTGCTTTATCATCCAAGCCAACTCTTTTTAGAGCCGCTAAAGCCCGCCTCGTAATCGTGTCGTGGTCATCCATGACCTGCGCGACACTCCACTCCACCTCTCGTTGAACGGTCGGGTTGAAAAGCTGATCGTCAGGATTCTGAAAAGTAATCCCAACCTTCAGTAACTTTTCGACTGGTTTAAGATCATTAAAATTTTCTCCATCGATCTTAATCACACCGGTTTGTGGTGTCAGCAAGCCCGTCAACAATTTGAAGAGCGTTGATTTACCGGCACCATTTTGGCCGACAATCGCCACCATCGGATCGGCGAAGTGTTTGTCTTCAACATCCAAGCTAAAGGACCGTTCCGGATAAGTGAACGTCAGGTGGTTCAGTTCAATTGTGGACATAACAAGCCTCCTTCAGATCAGCGCCATTCACCGGATACCGGCCATCAGCCAAGTGCCAATCCATTTTTTGAGCAAGTTGCTGGATTGTCGGGGCTGGAATCTGCCAGTCAGCTGCCAAATGATTAAACACCTCACCCGGCCTGCCCTGGGCTACCATTTGACCCTCGTGCAGCACCCACACAACGTCGGCGACTTCGCACAAATCGTCAATTTCACTGGTGACAATGAAGATAGTCGTCTCTTTGACTTGGGCCAGCCATTGGAAAAATTGCCGGCGGCCAAGGGGATCCATCTGACTGGTCGGATCATCCATAATCAAAACAGCCGGATTAGCCACAATCGCCGTGGCAATTGCCAACCGCTGGATCTGACCACCGGAAAGGCTCTCGGGACGCAAATTCAGCTGTTCAATCAGCCCCATTTGCGTGGCAACTTCTTCAACCCGTTTTTGAATCAGTCCTTCAGCCATTCCCTGATTAATCAAGTCAAAGGCGATTTCATCGGCAACAGTGTCTGCCAACCCGCTTAGTTGGCCAGCTGGATTTTGCAGTACAACTCCATTCATGGCATTATAAACGGGCCAATTGTCGGACACTCGCTGGCCAAACATGTGCCAGTCGCCCTCAATCTCAGCAGACACAATTTGGGGAATGACCCCTGCCAACACACGGCACAAAGTCGATTTGCCGGAGTGGCTATTCCCGATAATCCCAACCACCTGGCCGGTATGAACCTCCGCGTTAATCTGACGCAGTTGTGGTTGCTTAGTACCCGGATAACGGGTGGTCAAATTTTCAATTACAATCCGTTTATCTTCTTCCATATCTTCCACCCAATCAATAAAATTGCCAATCCAGTCAGACCCATGTGCAGCGTCCGCGACAGGCGATACACGCGCTGGGAGGTTCTGACAGTCCGGTTGGGATTATCAAAACCTCTCAGTTGGAGCGAAATCGACCGCGCCATCGATTGATCCAAGGTCTTAATCACCAATGGAATTAGAACCGGCAGGACTGACTTTAATTTCTGAATCAACGTTTTTTGCGGATTGGTTCCGCGAACTTTTTGTGCCTGCTGGATTTTCCGCATATTACGCATCATTTCCGGCAAAATATAACACACCGACATCAAAACGTAGACGGTTTTATAAGACAATCCGGACAGTTCCAAATAGGCCGCGTTTTCTGAAATACTCGTGGTCACCATAAAAAAGCCACTGGTCAAAATAATCACCAATACTCGACACCCCAGAGTGGTGGCGTAAATCAGGCCTTCTTTGTAGAACGACACCCCAAGCACAGAAAACAGCACAGTTTGATTCCGACTGTAAAATAACCCTTGGATGATCAGCATGGTGCAAATCAGAAACAGGCTGAATCCCAGCGCCTTAAAGATGGTAGAACTCAATTTGGAAAATAACAATAGCAATGTTGCGACAAGAATTAATCCGGCCTGAAGCAATAAATTCATACTGGCAAAGCTCAACAACGTCATGTCCAAGATGAACAAGAGCTTAGTAATCGGATCGATCACCTGGTACCACTTGAGCTTGACCCGTGGCGCTCCAGAAATCAATGTTTGATCAGTCATCATTTATCACCGCTAAAGAAGTGCACCATCCGCTTCGGCAGCTGACGATAGATGAAGAATGCCAGGTAGGCCACGCAGACTTTATCCAAAATATCCAAGACAAACTCATCGGTAAATGAGGCCAGCCACACTGGTGCATGATTGGCGACCATTACCGCAAACAATGAGTCACCCCAAGCGATACCGGTCTGACCACCCCAAAAGATGACGTTGAGTGGCGTTGAAATGACAGCTGAAACGATGGCAATAATAATAGCAGAAACAAATACTCGTCGCGCTGACGAGAACCACCCATTGGCGTGCAAAACTCCGACAGCGATCCCAATTCCGATGCTGGTAATCGCATACACGGTTGAAATTGGCGATAAGGTCAGCCCATAGATCACGTTGTTGATGAAACCACTGATGGCACCGGCAACCGGCCCAGCCAACATGCTGGCAAGAAAGGTTCCCAAAGACCCCAGCCAAACGGGCAACTTTAACCCCTCCGCCAAGGCTTTGGCAACATAGTTAATCCCCACGGCAGCGGGAATCAAAGTCATGGTGGAAGCACTTAACTTAAATTTCCACATACTGGTACGATGAATCGGTTCAGTTTTCATAATCTTCTCCTTTTGTTTTTAAAGAGCCGTGTCAGGAATGACTTTCGGACGCAACGCTCTATAGAATAGTTAATAGAACTATTTAGTCTTTTCACAATACCAACCGTAGTCGACATAGATTAATATAGTAAAATTACTATTTCTAAGTTCATACTCTATATCATACGCTTATTTTCAAAATTGTCAAGTCTTTTCTGAAAATTCTTCAAGAAATATGAAATAATTTAAAATGCCTAGCTCAGCTAGACATCTTTTGTTTCTATAATGACTTTAATCGTTATTGCTTATACTTCCTTTTTTAAAAAGACAACATCTAGTCTGTCACATAAATCTCGCCACGGCTATAGAGGGCGGCTTTTCCTGCAAGGTAAATCCTGTCTCCTTCAAGACGACAAATAAGATGACCACTTCTCTTAGAGGCTTGATAAGCTCTAAATTCTTCTTGTCCTAACTTATTAGCCCATAAGGGAATGACATGACAATGCCCAGAACCACAAACTGGATCCTCCATGACTGATAATTTTGGTGCAAAACTACGTGTAACAGTATCATAGTTTTTACCTTTAGCTGTGATATTTAGGAGTAAGCCATCTAATGCTTTAACCTTATCGAAATCTGGAGTCGCAGCAATGACATCATTTTCATGAGGGAAGATACACACTAGATCTCTTCCAAGCCACGCTTCAAGAGGACGGACACCGATTGCTTCTTCCATCTCACTTGTTACTGGAACTTGGTGCATCGAGTAAACTGGGAAATTCAGCTCATATAGCTCTCCTCTTTTGGTTACCAAAAGCTCCCCACTCTGAGTTGTAAAGGTTAGACTATCAACATCCACTTCTATAAATTGAAAGAGAACGAAGGCAGTTGCTAAAGTAGCATGACCACACAAATCGATTTCTCCACCGGGAGTAAACCAACGTAAATCGTAATAGCCGTTCTTTTTAACCGTAAAAGCTGTCTCAGAGAGATTATTTTCTTTGGCAATATTCTGTAAGGTATTATCCGACAAACATTCGTCCAGAAGACAAACAGCAGCTGGGTTCCCTTTAAAAACGGTATCTGTAAAAGCATCAACGATAAATTGTGAAATCGTATATTGACTAATTGGCATGAAGGGCTCCTTAATTTGTTATCTTTATTATATCTGAAAATAGGATAGAAAACAGACAAATAGTAACTAAAATAGTTATTTAAAAAGTTACTTTTTGTGCAAATTTTCCATTATTTCTTAATAACACCTTCTTTTACCAAGAAATCATGTGCGACTTGGGCAGCCGGTTTACCTGCTACTCCCACTTGGTAGTTCATCTGGCTCATTTGCTCTGCTGTGATTTTACCAGCCAACTTGTTTAGAATGCCTTCCAATTCTGAATGTTTCTTAAGAAGAGCTTCTTTCATGAGGGGTGCTCCTTGATAAGGTGGGAAGAGTTGTTTGTCATCCTCTAGGGCCACAAGGTCATAGCGAGCAAGCTCGGCATCCGTTGAATAGGCATCTGTTATCTGGATTTCACCAGACTGGATAGCCTGGTAGCGAAGGGCTGGCTCCATAGTGGAGACTTGTAGATTAAGACCATAGACTTTCTGCAGGCCCTTGTTCCCATCCTCTCGGTCATTAAACTCCAAGGTAAATCCTGCCTTGAGTTGTCCTTCCACCTTTTTCAAATCTGAAATGGTCTTGAGGCCATACTCTTGGGCAATTTTCTTAGGCACCGCGACAGCATAGGTATTCTGATAAGCCATGGGTTTGAGCAAGGCCAGGTTGTCTTGTCGCTTGATCCCATCTCGAGCCGCTTGATAGACTGCTTCTGGATCATGGTCGACTTGCGGCGCCGGCTTGAGAAGACTTTCGGTCACGGTTCCTGTAAACTCTGGATAGATATCAATATCCCCTTTTTTCAGAGCTTCATAGAGGAAGGTGGTCTTGCCAAAATTTGGTTTAACAGTCACTGTCATGTCCGTGTTTTCTTCGATCAAAATCTTGTACATATTGGCTAGAATTTCCGGTTCAGGACCTAACTTCCCAGCGATAACCAGATTTTCTTTTTCAGGTTTGGGAAGAAAACTTGGTGTATAAGATACTCCCAATCCGATAACCATTACCGCAAAAGCCACAAAGATGGTCCGCAATTTGGCCTTTTCCATCCATTTGAGAAGAAGGTTAAAGGCGATGGCTAAGAAGGCTGAAGACAGGGCACCGATCAAAATCAGACTGGCATTATTGCGGTCAATCCCTAGAAGGATAAAGGAACCGAGTCCTCCTGCTCCAATCAAGGCAGCTAGAGTAGCCGTCCCGATAATCATCACAGCTGCTGTTCGAATCCCAGACATGATGACGGGCATGGCCAAGGGAATCTCAAATTTCTTCAAACGCTCCCACTTGGTCATCCCAAAGGCAACCCCCGCTTCTTCAAGGCTTGGATCAATTCCCTGTAAACCGGTGATGGTATTTTGAAGGATGGGGAAAATGGCATAGATGACGAGAGCTGTCAAGGCCGGAAGTGTTCCAATTCCCATGATGGGAATGAAGAGGCCCAAAAGGGCCATGGAAGGAATAGTCTGGAAGATCCCAGCCACCTGTAAAACCCAGTTGCTGGCTCTCTTGCGTGTACTTAAATAAATAGCCAGAGGGACCGCCAGAAAAATCGCAAGGAGAAGGGTCAGTAATGACAGTTGCAAATGTTGCGCCAGTGCAGTGAGCCAGTCCCCAAAGCGTTCTTGAAAGGTTGTAAGTAGTTTAGACATGGTGAGCACCTCCAAACAAATCTGCCACAAAGTCGTTGGCAGGTTGGGCTAGAATGGTCTCAGAATCCGCCACCTGCACAATCTCTCCTTCTTGTAGCACCGCAATCCGATCGCCTAATTTCAAGGCCTCGTCCGTATCATGAGTCACGAAAATAGTCGTCATACCAAATTCTTTGTGCAAGTCTTTGGTGAGAGCCTGTAGCTGTTTGCGGGAAATGGCATCCAAGGCTGAAAAAGGTTCGTCCATCAGCAAGATTTTTGGTTCCCCAATGATGGCCCGCACAATGCCAATCCGTTGTTGCTCCCCACCAGATAATTCACTTGGCTTACGATTTGCATACTCTGCAGCAGGCAGACCTACCTTGTCCAAGAGTTCTTCTGTTTTAGAGGCTATTTGGCTTTTAGTCCACCCTTTCATCTCTGGAATTAAAGCAATATTCTCAGCGACAGTTAGATTTGGAAAGAGGGCAATGGCTTGAAGCACATAGCCGGTAGACAGACGTAATTCGCGTTCATCATAGTCCTTGATGCGTTTTTCGTCCATATAAATATTGCCATCTGTCGGCTCCAAAAGACGATTGATCATCTTGAGCATGGTGGTTTTTCCAGATCCTGAAGGGCCTACCAAGACCATAAATTCTCCATCTTCAATACGGAGATTGACATCTTTTAAAATATCCTTATCCGTGTAGCGCAGGACTACATGTTTATATTCAATCATATTCTTCCTCGATAAGTTTTCTGTCTCTAAGAGTATCCAATAGGCTACTTGCTGGATGCCCTAGAACTTTTTCGATATCTGTTGAAACTCCAGCTTGTTCCCCAGCTTTAATCGCTGTATAGGTGCTGACCCAGGCATCGTACTCCCAAGTTTGTGCTGGCCATTTTTTCCGTGACTCATAGGCTTCTTCGACTGATTCATCTACATACATGATGGCCTTACCGGTCTCTTTTGAGAGAAGCGCTACGATTTCTTCCATGGAAAGATCCTCTGGCCCTGTCAAATTCAAGGTTTGATTTTCCCACTCCTTAGGATTTAAAAGAATCTCTGCTGCAACCCTAGATGTGTCCTTACGGGCAACAGCTGACACAAGACCACTGCCGGCCGGACCACGAATTTCTCCATTTTCAAGTGCAAGATCAATCAAGAAATCCAAGTAAAAATTATCTCTCAAAAAAGTATAGGTGAACCCTAAATCCTTGATATAGGTTTCCGTCTGGGCATGATCTCGAGACAAGGTGAAAGTTGCCTTCTCATCTGCCCCATAAAAAGAAGTATAAACGATATGTTGCACCCCTGCTAGTTTTGTAGCATCTAAAAAGTCCTTGTGCTCCTTGACACGATCTCGATTTTCCCGAGCAGAGACCATCAACAAGATATCAATCCCCTTCAAGGCCTCAACCACCTCTGGAGTATTGGCATACACCATTTTACGGATTTCCGCAGACGCGTAGACTTTTGCACGCTCAGGACTTCGTGCTAAATGGATTGAAGCGATTCCCTTTTTATCAATAAGATCAGCCACATAGGAACCTAATTTCCCTGTTACACCTGTAATTCCGATCATAACTGTTACTTCCTTTCCCTACATATCAATTTCTTTAGCTTTTAGATTTGAGATTATACGCTCTTGATAAGCTTGGAATTCTCGGATTTCTTTATCAGAAAATCCTTGGTAAAAAATCTCACCTAATTCTTTGCTGACACGGTCTCCAATTTCTTTTTGCGCCCAACCGAGGTCCGTCAAAGAGATATATTTTTTCCTTTTATCCTGCGTGCAAGGTTGAATCGTGACCAAGCCTTGTTCTTCCAATTTCTTAACCATACTGGTCAATGTATTATTGGCTAGACCCGTCGCAAGAGCGATATCTGTCGCAGTAGCGCACCCCAACTCTTGCTTCCACAAAATCGTTAAAATTTTCCCTTGTTCACTTCTGTATTGGGCATCCGGTTCCTTGCTCAAAAGTTTTTGAAAAAGTCGCCCATTCAACAAACGAATCTGTAGAGCTTGGTAGCCCCCTAACATCTTGTCCATTTTGTCTCCTTTTTGTTCCATATCGAACTTTATAGTACGAATTGTAACACCTTTCATTACATCTGTCAACTATCTCGATATAGAAGTAACTTCAAAAAACAAAAAACTTCCCTAATTATCTAGGAAAGTCCTTTCTATGATTTTTAATGTCTTAAAAAATTTTATTCAGCCTTAGTAATATCTTCACGCATCTCATCGACATTGAATTTAGCAAAAAGATACTGACGGTCTTGAACTGGGAAACGTTGATCGAGTTGGTCAACTGGTCCAACTTCGATAATACCATTTTCAATAACAAAGTCCATAACGTGACCACCGAATGTCAAGTCGTCTGAAATAAAATGAAGGTGATAACCAGCAACACTCACACCGTGAAACATTTCTGGCGTCCAAATACCAACGATGGTACCTGAAATATCATCTACCTCGTACTCAGGTTGGCGAGTGGCAACATCAGCAAACTTAATATCCGCATTTGATTTAGGAATCATGCGCACGTGCATGTGTTTAAAATGACCCTTAATTTTGATAGAACGGAAGAGATTAACCCCATCATAGTAAGATTCAATACGATCCTCAAGTTCTTTATCAGTCATTTCATAACGTTGACGGAAGATAACTTCAGCTTGGTGAGGTACGACTGCTGCATAGGGAACTTTTTCATCTGGAGAAACTTCTACCACTTCGACTTTACCTTCAGAGCCTTTAGCTTGATAGGCTTTACCATCAAGAACAATCAACTCCCCATCAATAGAATCTAATGTTCCAAGACCCAAGTCTCCATGCTCCAACAATTCACCAACTGTTAAAGTACCTCCATAAAGCCCAGCCATCAAGGCTCCCAAAGTATTATATTGAAATAATTTTATGGCTTCAGACATGTCTACACCCTCTTTTTAGTAAAATTCATCTGGCAAAATAGTTTCGCCGAGTTTAATATTATCTTTATAGTCGATTGGAACATCAATAAGGACTGGTCCATCTACAGCTTGAGCCAAGGCTTCTTGGAGTAAGCTAGAAAACTCCTCTTTACTTGTTGCACGATAACCTTTCGCTCCAAAGCTCTCAGCATATTTTACAAAATCTACAGGACCAAAGTCAACCCCAGATGATCGACCGTACTTCATTTCTTCCTGGAATTCCACCATATTGTAATGGCCATCGTTCCAGATAATATGAACAATTGGCAATTTCAATCGAACTGCTGTCTCCAATTCTTGTGCTGAGAAGAGGAAACCACCGTCACCAGAAACAGAAATGACTTTTGTCTTAGGACGAACCAAAGCTGCAGAGATGGCCCACGGAAGAGCAACCCCTAAAGTTTGCATCCCATTTGAGAAAAGCAAATGACGTGGTTCATAAGATTTGAAATAACGAGCCATCCAGATATAGTGACTACCAACGTCAACGGTAACTGTCATATCATCATCTGTTTGTTCTTGTAAAACTTCAATTAAATCGAGTGGATGTACGGTACCTTCTTCGGGCTGACGCTCAAATTTAACATCTTCAACGACTGTATTTTTTAACCCTTTAAGATACTCAACTGATCCTTCAGGTAATTTGTAGCCTTGAATAGCTGGCAAGAGCAAGTCTAAGGTTGCTTCTACATTGCCAATCAATTCACGTTCTGGCTGGAAGTAAGTATCCACCTCAGCAGGTTCAACATCAATTACGATAATACGTGCTGAAATTTCAGCATTCCAGTTACGTGCTTCATACTCAATTGGGTCATAACCAATGGCAATAATCAAGTCCGACTTCTTAAGCAACATGTCCCCCGGTTGGTTACGGAAAAGACCTACACGACCAAAGAAAGTATCCTCTTCAAGGTCACGTGACACGATACCAGCACCTTGGAAAGTTTCAACAACTGGTAATTTAACATGTTTCAAAATCTGGCGAATAGAGTAAGTTACAGCTTCTGATGAAGCGCCGTTCCCTAAAAGTAAGACTGGCAATACGGCATTTTTTATCGCCTGTGCGAGATAGTTAATATCAGAAACAGATGCTGAACCAAGTTTTGGATCCGTCATAGGCTTGATAGCCTTAACACTGACCGGAGCATCAGTCACGTCTTGAGGAATTGAAATAAAGCTTGCACCCGGTTTCCCTGACTTAGCATGGCGATAGGCATTAGCAACCGTTTCAGAAAGTGTATTAGCATCATGTACTTCAGCAGCATACTTGGTAATCGGTTCAAGCATAGCAACGTTATTCATTGATTGATGGGCACGTTTCAAAAGATCTGCACGCTTAACCTGACCACCAATAGCAAGAACAGGATCTCCTTCATCTGTCGCTGTTACCAAACCAGTAGCCAAATTTGAGACACCTGGACCAGATGTTACCAATACTACACCGGGTTTCCCTGTGATACGTCCAACACCTTGAGCCATAAAAGCAGCATTTTGCTCATGACGGGCAACAATCAATTCAGGTCCCTTATCTTCCAAAGTATCAAAAACCCTATCGATTTTTGCACCTGGAATCCCAAAGACATAATCAACATCATGGTTGATCAAACTATCAACCACTAAATCCGCACCATACAATTGCTTTTCTTCTGACATGAACACAGTCCTTCTGGCCCTAAAATGATAGAGCCAATTTTCCTTTCAAGTATAAGTCACAAAGTGTCAAAGTGTCAAAGTCTGCTCGTTTTTTCACAAACTTTTATCACTTCACAATTCTGTTATCATTATAGCACAGTTTTCAGACAATCTTGTGAAAAAAAGATTGTGAAATTTTGAACTTCCATCGCAAAAAGAAACACCCGATTACTATCAGATGTTCATGAATTTTTTACCTTAGCAAACTCTCGATTAAGATAATTTTGCAAGCCTTCAAAAATCTCTATTAACTGGAGATAATTAGACAAGCTTGAGCGACCAGGGATATCTACGACATCCAAAGAAATGCGTTCCAAGTCCTTTTCATAGAGAATGCGGAAGGATACCACTGCTTGATCAGAAAAATAATTCTCCCCTGCCAAAATAAAGCACTCATAGATGATGCCAACAGGATTAGCAACCTTCAATTCAATACGAACTGCGCCTAATCCCAAGGCATCCACTTGCTGAAAACGCTCCAAAATAGCCTGTCGCTGACTGGGAATAAAACTCATGATATCCATAGTGGCCCTCCCAAGATTCCTTTTTGTCTATTATAGCCTAAAGCTGAGAAAAATGCTTGTAATGGGTTTCTTGATAAGACTAAAAGCCCATGAATCCTTATTTAGCTTCTTTATAATCTCTAAAGTCCGATTTTATAGTGTTATCGTAATCATGTTTATCTACCCACTCCTTAATATCAGCAAAAGAATGAATTTCCTTCCTAATACCAGCACCGTCCTCTACAGAAATTACAATTGCTTGCTCTCCATTTGTTCCCAACCAATGTAAAATATCATTGGTCTGCTCTTCAGGAGA
Source organism: Streptococcus sp. HMSC065H07 (assembly GCF_001837325.1). NCBI lineage: Bacteria > Bacillati > Bacillota > Bacilli > Lactobacillales > Streptococcaceae > Streptococcus > Streptococcus sp. HMSC065H07. Next base: position 47,492 of record NZ_KV832026.1, on the reverse strand, counting down.
AAAATAGATTTGTGATTGTTTGTCGTACTCTCTATCTCTATAGGACTCATATTGAGCCAATTTCTTTTTATAGGCTTTATATTCCCTATCGTAATCCTTTTGAACTTTTTGACGTGCTTTTTCGTAAGCTCGATAGTCTTTCTGATAATCTTGTTGAGCCTTTTTGTTCAGAATCTCACTGAAACTTAAAGTTTTAACAGGAAAAATAGAATCAGGAAAAACATTAAATTCTGGAACTTTCTTTGGTTCGCTTGGTTTATCAGGTTCTTTCCTTTTCACTGGTTCAGTTGGACCAGCTGGGAAATCTCCTTCCTTGCCTTGACGGGTCAATAGTTTAAATTTCTTTAAGGTATTACCATTTGTTGCTGTCTGATTTACAGCTTCTTCGTAAATATGTTTGACTTCGGGATTGTCATTAAATAGATTAATCTGATTCTCCTCTTTGGAAATGTCTACATTATCAATTTCTATAATTAGGTTTAGCTGAGCAGATAAATAGCTGTCCTCTGGGGCTGGTGACTTCCTTAAAAGCTCATCCAAGTTTCCTTCTCTCTTTAAATATCCCCACATGTTGCTATCATTCATCTGATTACGAGCAGAACTCTTATCACCAAAATAAAGCATTTCCTCCTTACTGTAAGAATAATCTGGTAGGTCTATAGTTAAAAATTGATTCGTATCTAAATTGTAAGCAAATTGCTTATCGTTTTGAGAATTCTCCAAGAAAACATAATCATAACCATCAATCGATCTTAAAGACACAGCCAACTCCTTAATATCTTTAAAATCTTTTATTTTCTTCAAATATGGGGTCAAATTAATAATTTTCTTTTCAAAATTTTTGTTGATATCATAAACTACCAAATGAGCTTGATGGAGACTACTCATGGTGTCGTAATAGCGAACAAAATGATTTCTACCAATCATCTCAGTAGCTACATTATCTTCAGAATTATAGTAAGTGGGTTCTTCATGACTAATTGCAACATATTGTTGACGTCTACCAAAAATCTCATTGGAAGTTACTTTATCAGCTTTTAGAGCCATCTGTAACTCTTCTACAGCTTTTTCATGAAATTTGTGCTTTGTATATATATTCCCTAAAAAGAAAAGCATTAGTATAGTCGCAGTATAAATCCTTCCACGCTTTGAGAAGGGGAATTTTAAAATCATCTTTATCATAACTTTTATTACAAAAATAGCCAGAACATCACATTCTGACTATTACTCTTATTTCTCATCTTCGTCCATTGAAAGTACTGATAAGAAGGCTTCTTGTGGTACTTCAACCGAACCGATAGCTTTCATACGTTTCTTACCGGCTTTTTGTTTTTCGAGGAGTTTACGTTTACGTGAAACGTCACCACCGTAACACTTAGCCAAGACGTTTTTACGAAGGGCTTTGATATCTGTACGGGCAACAATTTTTTGACCGATAGCCGCTTGGATAGGCACTTCGAATTGTTGACGTGGAATGATTTTCTTAAGCTTATCAACGATAAGTTTTCCACGCTCGTAGGCAAATTCCTTATGAACGATGAAGCTAAGGGCATCGACCTTGTCACCATTAAGGAGAATATCCATTTTCACCAATTGTGAACGGCGGTATTCTGACAATTCATAGTCAAAGCTTGCATAACCACGTGTAGATGATTTCAATTTATCAAAGAAATCAAAGACAATTTCAGCAAGTGGAATTTGATAGATAACGTTCACACGATTATCATCAATGTATTCCATGGTTTCAAAATCACCACGTTTACGTTGTGCCAACTCCATAACCGCACCAACATACTCTTGAGGAACCATGATTTGAGCTTTAACATAAGGCTCTTCGATGGCATCAATACGTGTAGGATCTGGGAATTCAGATGGGTTAGATACTTCAAGCATCTCACCGTCAGTAGTGTTAACATGGTAAACTACCGATGGTGCTGTCATGATGAGATCAATGTTAAACTCACGTTCCAAACGTTCTTGGATAACATCCATGTGAAGAAGACCCAAGAAACCACAACGGAAACCGAAACCAAGGGCTTGAGACGTTTCAGGCTCAAATTGAAGACTGGCATCATTCAATTGGAGCTTTTCAAGAGCTTCACGCAAGTCATTGTATTTATTAGACTCAATTGGATAAAGACCAGCGAAGACCATTGGATTCATTTGCTTATAGCCATGGAGTGGCTCTGCTGCTGGATTATCCGCAAGTGTTACTGTATCACCGACACGGGTATCCGCAACAGTCTTGATTGAGGCCGCGATATAACCAACATCACCTGTCGCAAGGTAGTCACGGCCAACAGCTTTAGGCGTGAAGATACCAACCTCAGTAACATCAAAGGTCTTGCCATTAGACATCATTTGAATCTTATCGCCTGGTTTAACCATTCCGTTAACCACACGCACTTGGAGGATAACCCCACGGTAGGCATCATAAACAGAGTCAAAGATAAGGGCTTGGAGAGGCGCTTCGACTTCACCTTGAGGTGCAGGAACTTTCTCAACAATTTGTTCGAGAATCTCTTCGATACCGATACCAGCTTTAGCTGATGCAAGCACAGCTTCTGAGGCATCTAGTCCGATAACATCTTCAACCTCTGTACGTACACGTTCAGGATCTGCGGCTGGAAGGTCGATTTTATTGATAACTGGTAAGATTTCCAAGTCATTATCTAGGGCCAAGTAAACATTGGCAAGTGTTTGCGCTTCAATCCCTTGAGCAGCATCCACCACCAAGATTGCACCCTCACAGGCAGCAAGAGAACGTGACACTTCATAAGTAAAGTCCACGTGTCCTGGTGTGTCAATAAGGTGGAAAATATATGTTTCGCCATCTTTAGCTGTATAGTTAAGCTCAATGGCATTGAGTTTGATAGTGATACCACGTTCACGCTCGAGGTCCATACTATCAAGGAGTTGCGCCTGCATCTCACGACTTGATACTGTCTCAGTCTTTTCCAAAATACGGTCAGCAAGGGTTGATTTACCGTGGTCAATATGGGCAATAATAGAGAAGTTACGAATCTTCTCCTGTCGTTGTTTTAATTCTTCAATATTTGGCATTTTTATCTTTCCTAGTTCTTACTTGTGACTATAAAAAAACTAATCGTTACCTTCTATTATACAAAAAAGACAAGCTTTTGCCTATCTCTAATATCTGCTTTCTGACCGCATTTACTCCTTCTTATTTCTTAAAAGTATCGTTGTAGTGCTTATTAATAATTGCCGAGCGCTTGTTTTCTGTAGAACTACTTGAAAATGGAGCTAAACCGAAGGCTAGTACAACAATTCCCAATAGAATGAGACTAAAAAATGGGTGCTCTATAATATAGTGTAAAATATCTGACATAGAAAGGCTCCTTTTAAAGCGTAATTAATCACAATTATATTATCAGAAACATTATGTTTTATCAAGCAAAAAAAAAAA
>NZ_KV832026.1:0-43965 GCF_001837325.1 Streptococcus sp. HMSC065H07 | reverse complement strand
AAAAAAAAAAAGAGAGTCTTCCGCTCTCCTTTTTAATATTAATGGAATTGCATACCACCATCAACGATGATTGTTTGACCTGTGATGTAGTTTGAGTCAGGTCCAGCCAAGAAGCTAACTGCTGCTGCCACATCTTCAGGTTCTGACAAACGTTTGAGAGTAATATCTTTAGCAAAAGTTTGCATACCCCATTCATCATCTTTACCAGCATTTTTACCAACTTCGTGAGCAATGTCAAACATCATTGGAGTCTTAACGATACCTGGTGCATAAGCATTAACAGTGATACCTGATTCAGCCAAGTCACGCGCCAAAGTTTGAGTAATACCACGCACAGCGAATTTAGTACCACCGTATACAGTCAAGTTAGGGTTACCAACGACACCAGCTTGAGAAGTTGCATTGATGATTTTACCACCATGACCGAGTGCTTTAAATTGTGCTTGTGCAGCTTGAGCACCCCAGATAACACCACCGACATTGATGTTAAATGTACGTTGGAACTGTTCTTCAGTAATAGTATCAAGTGGTGTTGTTGGTGCCACACCGGCATTATTAACAACAACATTCAAGTCACCAAAGTGATCAACAACTTTTTGGAAAGCAGCTGCTACTTCAGCTTGTTTAGATACATCAGCTACAACCGCAAATGCTTTGTCTGCTGACAATTCAGCAACCGCTTTTTCTGCAGTTTCAGCGTTGTAGTCCAATACTCCGACTTTAAAACCATCTTCAACCAAACGTTTTGCAATCGCAAAACCAATACCTTGACCTGCACCTGTAACAATAGCAACTTTTGACATACGAAATCCTCCTCTACCAATTAGAGTCACTGGCTTAATACCCAGCCTTATCTCAATTGGAATACGCTAAGTTAGTCAAGTTCTGGCAAAGTCATTTTCATAGGCTTTGTCTTAACTCAATAAAAATTCTACTCCTTTATGAAAACGTTGTCAAGTAATTATCAAACTTTTCTGAAAACAAATAAGACCACCCTTGGGTGACCTTATTCCTATTATTCTTCAAATTCAAAACCTAGTGCTTCCATATCGTCCAAGCCACCCAAGTTAGTCACCTTAGTATAACCTCGCTCTTTAAGAACTGATGCAGCAAATTCTGCACGAGGCCCCATTTTACAATAGAGGTAAATTGAAGCGTCTTTTTCAGCTGGAATCTCAGCAGAAAAAAATTGTGTATGAGGAATCAAGAGGGCATTCTTAACATGACCTTCTGCATACTCTTCTGGACTTCTGACATCAATTAACAGTCCACCCTTAGCTAAATCAGATTGAATCTTTACTAAATCCATCTTACTCACCAAACCAAATCTGAATTTCTCGAGCCGCAGATTCTTCTGAATCAGAACCATGAACAATATTCGGAACCATGTCCCCATCTGGTGCAGTTGCAAAGTCTCCACGAATCGTTCCTGGAGTAGCATCCCCAGGATTAGTTGCTCCCATCATATCACGCCATGACTTGATAACACCTGGGCCAGACATAATACCAATAACTGCTGGGCCACTCATCATGAATTCAGAAATACTAGGGAAAAATGGTTTATCAACCAATTGAGCATAATGTTCTTTAAGACGTTCTTCGTCAAGCATCAGCATTTCCATTCGTTCAATAATGAAACCACGACGTTCGATACGATCAAGCACTTGACCAATTAGATGGCGTTTAACAGCATCTGGTTTAATAATAAAGAATGTTTTTTGCATGTTCTCAACCTTCATCGTTTTTTTCCATTTTACCATAGGAAGCATCATTTTGCAGAGATAAAGTATATATAGCCTAAAACTATAACCTCAGCAAAAAATTAACTATTTTTCATTAGTCTAGATAAGAAGTACTATAGACATAAATAGACATTTCGAGGTAAATACAATGACAAAATCTAAATTCCAATTAGTAGGTTCTCTTCTTCGTCCTGCAGATCTCCGTAAATATAAGGACGAAATCGAGCAACGTGACGACATCCAGTATCCTTTCTATGATGCCCTTCCTGGTTATCAAGAAACTGAAACTGCAGATATTAAGCAAATTGTGGCTGACCAAAAAGCTAACGGTATTGACATCCTTACTGATGGTGAGTTTGGACGTTCTATGTGGCATTTAGACTTTGTCTGGGGATTTAAAGGAATTGAACGCTACATTGCTGAGCATGGCTACACTTTTAAAGACCATGATGGTGGTCAATATGAAACACGTAAAGATATCGGTATTCGCATCACTGAGCCGCTCTCAGGTAAGAACCACCATTACCTAGATATTTACAAATTGGTAAAAGCTGAAGCTGGTGATGAAGATACCAAACAAACTATCTGGGGACCTGCTCATGCCTACACTGAACTTGCTATCTTTGACCGTTTGGCTGGTCCTGGACAAGTCTACGAAACAAATGAAGACCTCAAAAAAGGTATCATTAATGCCTATAAAGAATTCTTGGAAGAATACAAGGCTGTCGGTGGAAAAATTGTTCAATTTGATGACTGTCTCTGGGAACTTTTTGACCCATCAAACCCTGCAAGTTTCTTTGCGGAAGGTAATTCTGATTTAGCAGAATTGGCTGATGAGTTTGTAGCTATCAATAACGAGGTTGTAGACTATGCTCACGAACTTGGTTTAACGGTTTGGACACACAACTGTCGTGGTAACTATGAAAGCCGTTCTGCTGCCGAAGGAACTTACGAAGCCATCGCTAAGAAGTTCTTGGCAGAGCAACACTATGACCGTTTCTTCCTTGAGTGGGATAGCGACACCGCTGGTGATATCAAAGCTCTCGAAGCCCTCAAAGACAGCAAAGCTGAAGTTGTACTAGGACTTTTGTCTTCTAAAACTACTGACCTTGATGACGAAGAGCGTGTCCTCGATTTGCTTGAAAAAGCGAGTCAAATCCTTCCAAAAGAACGTCTCTTCCTCTCTCACCAATGTGGTTTCGCCTCATGTGACTCAGGTAATGAGTTGGCAACACCACAACAATGGACTAAAATCAAACAAGGTCAAGAAATCGCTAAGAAATTCTTTGGTTAATTGAATACTTTTAAACATTAAAATCCCTTGCCGTATTCGGTAAGGGATTTTAATGTTGTCTAAGCTTGAATAAAAGGTTGTAAATCTTTAAGAGCTCGCTCAGCAATTTTTTCATAGCGCTCTTTCTTGTCACGAATACGTGGCCCTTCCAACTCTTTGATAATACCAAAGTTAACATTCATTGGTTGAAAATGTTTACTTTCAGCGTGAGTCACATAATATGGAAGACTCCCGATAGCTGTTGTTTGAGGGAAGATAAGTTCATCTTCGCCCTTAAAGAGACGGGCAGCATTGATGCCGGCAACCAAACCTGAGGCAGCCGATTCAACATAACCTTCAACACCAGTCATTTGTCCCGCAAAGAACAAGTTAGGGGTTGATTTTGATTGGAAGGTCTGTTTAAGCAAGTTTGGCGAATCCATGTAAGAGTTGCGGTGCATAACCCCGTAACGTACAAATTCTGCATTTTCAAGACCTGGAATCATTTGGAAGACACGCTTTTGCTCTCCCCATTTAAGGTGGGTTTGGAAACCAACGATATTATAGAGGCTACCAGCTGCATTGTCCTGACGAAGCTGAACAACCGCATAAGGGGTCTTGAAGTCACCATCACGTGGCCCTTTGTAATCTTCAGGATACTCCAAACCAACTGGTTTCATAGGACCATAGAGCATTGTCTTGATACCACGTTTAGCCATAACCTCGATAGGCATACAGCCCTCGAAATACTTTTCTTTTTCAAAAGAATTCAAAGGAGCTTCTTCAGCTGTTGTCAAGGCCTCGTGGAAGGCCATGAACTCTTCCTTGGTCATTGGACAGTTTAGGTAAGCTGCTTCACCCTTGTCATAGCGTGACTTAAGGTAGACTTTGTTCATGTCGATAGTCGCTTTATCAACAATCGGTGCAGCGGCATCATAGAAATAGAAACCATCTCCACCGTTAAGCTTGTGAATTTTTTCAGCTAAAGCATCAGAAGTCAAAGGACCTGAAGCAATAACTGTAATGGCATCATCAGGAATTTCTGTGATTTCTTCACGGATAACTTCAATTAATGGATTGTTCTCAATTTCAGCTGTCACTGCTTCTGCATAACCTTCACGGTCAACCGCCATGGCACCACCAGCTGGTACACGATGAGCTTCTCCATTACGCATAATGATAGAGTCCAAACGACGCATTTCTTCTTTAAGAAGCCCTACAGCATTGGTCAAACTATCTCCACGGAAAGAGTTAGAGCAAACCAATTCTGCAAAGTTTGTTGTCTTATGCTGAGGTGTTGCTTTGATTCCACGCATTTCATATAGTTTTACCGGAATACCACGTTTAGCAATCTGATAAGCTGCTTCAGAGCCGGCCAATCCAGCTCCAATCACGTTAATATAATCTGCTTTTGATTGAGACATGACACTAATACCTCTTCGGGAACAAGATAAAATCCTGTCCCCACAAATCTTTCTACATTTTTACTCTTAGTAGTATAGCAAAAAACTCCTCATCTGGCGACTAGGAGTCATCTGTATTTAAAGGGGTAAAGTGATAGTCACTTTAGCACCATGCGTGTTATCGTCATTCGAAAGAGCAAGACCACCATGGTGTAAGCGAATAATATCATTAGCAATAGTCAGACCAAGACCACTATGATTGCGGCTCTGTCTGCTTTTATCCTCTTGATAAAAGAGCTGAGTAGCCTTTTCAAGAGATTCAAGGGAAAATCCAGAACCAGAATCAAGGCAGATAAACTTGAATTCATCTTCTTCTACCCTAGCGGTCAGGAGCAACTGACTGCCACTGGGTGTATGCTCTACGGCATTTGAAACAATATTCATAAAAGCTCGATTCAACAAGGACCTGTCCCAATGGCCTATGATTGCTTTCTTAATCTCCTTCTTGTCAAATGCTACATTGATTTGTTTGGTTTGAGCTAGTGACAAGGTTTGATCGTAAATGTCTTCAATAAATTCCCTAACCGAAATGTCTTCAAGCGTCAAGGTTTTCGTCAAACTCGTTTTGTTGAGTTCAGACAACTCTTTAACATAAGCATCAACCTGTGTAATCCCCTTTTGAAAATGCTCTAATAAGTCCATCTGTTCTACATCTAAGGGAGTCATGGCTAAGAGGTCTGCATTTCCACGAGCAACTGTCAGTGGTGTCTTTAAATCATGTGTCAAGGCTGAAATCTGATTTTGCTTATCTTGCTCTGCCTTCCAATTTTCCATCAAAGATTCACGAAGCGCAACCCTCATGTGATCCAAGCCACTTAAAACCTGATTGAATTCCTTAATTGTAGACTGGTAGGTTTGAAAATCCAAGTCTTGTTGGGAAATTTTTTCAGTAACTTTTAATATAGGTTTAAGCTGCTGACTTAATTTATTTGCATAGTAAAAAGTTAAAATAACAAATATGAGGAGAATGAATACAATCATTGAGCCAATCATCAATAGATCAGCATTGGGAAAATGCTGATTCATCCACGCATTATGATACCTAGGTGATAATTGATAGTTGACAATGACTATACCATCTGACCGTTCAAAAGACTGAAAATAGCCGTATATCCCACCGTGAGCATTCTTGAATTGGTAATTTAGTAAGGATTCTTCTTGCAAGTTAACTGGCATGTTAGACTTCTTAAGCTTAAATTCCCTAGTTAAAAAGACATAGCGAGTACCATCGGGCAAGACATCTGGATTAAAGACCTTAGAAGTTTCAATATCATTCCTGACAGCAGACAAATCACTTTCTACCTGATTTGCTGGAATCACAACGCCAAAACGATAAGACAAGCTGAACAAATACAAAATAAGAAGACTGCTGATTGCCGAGAGGACCGTCAGGCTGACGACATAAGATAACAAGATTGTTCTTAGAGAGTGTTCTCGTTTTTTAATTAGTGCCACTTGTAACCAATCCCCCAGACTGTTTCAATAGGATTTTGCCCAACATCTTTGAGCTTTGCACGGATATTTTTAATATGTTCAGCCACTGCTGTTGGACTTCCTTTATCCTCATAGCCGTACAAATGCGTGTAGATTTGTTCTTTTGAAAAGACTTGGCCCTTATTTTCAGCCAAAAATTGACAAATACCGTACTCCGACTTAGTCAAATCTAACAACTGATTCTCAACATAAAGCTCCTGAGCTGACAAATCAAACTGAAAATCACCAAGTGAAAGCTTATGGTGACGTTCACGACTTTCACGTCTCAAGTGAGCCGCAACACGCGCTTGGAGTTCTTTAACCCCAAATGGTTTGCAAATATAATCATCCGCCCCATAGCACAATCCCTGAACGATATCCCCTTCTTGCGTTCTGGCTGTAATAAAAAGTATGGGGCAATCCACCTGATCACGAATCTCATGACAAAACTGGAGACCGTCAACATCAGGCATCATGATATCTAGTAATATCAGGTCAAACCGTGGCAACGAGTTCTTATCCAAATCTAAAACACTTGTAAACCCCGTCACCTTATGATTTTTAAGCTCTAAAGCTTTTACAACCAATTTCACAATATCTTCTTGATCATCAATAACAAGTATTTGAGCCATAAGCTTTCCTTTCGTACAAAATTACCTTTATCATATCATCTATAGAAGATAACTGACAAGGCGTAGAGTAGATAAATATGTGTTGGGTAAAAGACATAGAATAAATATTTTGACCCATTCCCTCTTTGACCGTTATAACAAAGCATCAAAGGAGCTGCAAATATTTCCATCCATTCAATGTATTTAAACATTAAATCGTGAAAAGAAGGTCTAGTTAGAACAATCGCCATTAGTACCCAAACAAGACTAACACTCACAAAAGCAAGCACTTCTTTCTTAAGATTCTTATGACAAAGATACATAGCGATACCAGTCAAAAGCAACCATGTTCCTCCATCACTAATAAATGTATGAACTGGTAGCACTGTAAAATTGAGAAATTTTAGTAGAAAAAGTAACATAGGTTTATTCACACTTAGCAGATAAAAAGGCAACATTAGCAATGGGAGTAATATTGGGAAAAGTAAGGTTGGAATTCCTTTAAGGTATTTCTTTTCTTGAATCCAAGCAATACCTTGAAGAGCAACAAGCAAAATAGCGAATGATGACAGCATCATATTTTGTGGAAAGAAACCATCTGGTCTCACAAGAGGATGTAAAAAATTATAGAATCCAAACTGAATCAATCCCATCAAAATCGCTAAAGCATAAATCTTTAGGAAGTATTTTTTTCGATTGTGTGTATGAACGAAACCTTCAATCACAGCAAAAAGGAACAAGGGGGCCGCTAATCTCCCAATCATAGTAAACCAAATTGGTATTTTCCCTGTATAATCAAAAAAGTAATGAATATGGTCAAATACCATAGTAATTAAGGCTATATATTTGAGTTGGAAACTTGTCAAACTTAAACGTTTCATAATAACTCTCCTTTCTTTCATTCTTAGTAAAAAAAATTAACTAATATAGTTTACTTTTCAGACAAACAATTAATATTATTTTAGGATAATCATTGAAGACTAATACACTATCCATGTTATTTCTTATATTATCTTTTTGTTTTGAAATCTATGGAACAAATAAATAACATAGTCACCCCAACTATCCATAAAGGCAAGGTAGTGAGTTGACGCCAATCACCTATGAGAATGCTGTTAATAGGAAATGCAATAGGAAGCCAATGAATAGACAAGAAAACTTTATTACTAGCAAAAATAATAAAAATAATTTCAACCATAGAGATAATAATATTACTGGCACTGTTCAGACTCACTTGTGTTAAGTAATGAAAATGATTGAGAAAGATAATTAGCATCCAACTTGATAGGCTTACTACAAATCCATCAAGGCTATGTTTTAAGAGTAGATTTATACTAATCCAACTCAATAAAGAAGGTAGACTAAGGATTAGGTCTGCTATTAAAAGTTTTGTCAACCATAAACGTCTTTTCTTAGGATAACTCAATATTTCTTGATAATGATTAGCGTGTTCTTCTTGTTCAATCCATAAAATTGACAAAAATGATGTCAATAGCGGATAGCATAAAAAAGATAAGATAGCTAGATTGCTTATAAATATGACTTTGGGCACAAACCTCACATATAATGGAATTGTAAGGGTTTCTAATACCGCAAAACTGAAAACAAGATAGAGACCTACTGTGTTTTTTAATTTAAGTAACTCACTCCTTAACACTTGATTTCCTCCTTTTTAGGATATACGATAAAAGAATTATCATTATCATTGATAAAATAATAATAAGCGGCACTTGCAAAATGCTGGTTTGATTTTGATTTGTAAGAACATCTCCCGATGGTTTAAGGTTTAATATAAATTGAGCTATTTTATAGTGATAGGTATAGGGCAAGACGAACCAGAGAGGACTTTGAGCAATAAAGGGGGCTATTAAAAGACAAACCAGTGTATTAAGCGCTAATAGAATGAAATGACTCATGTATTTAGACATCAGATAAAGAAAAGGAATATTCCATAAAGTTGTCATCCAAATTAAAATTAATGAAATAGCTGTTTTAGGAATATTTATTGGAATAAAACCTGTGTAAATAAATGCAACGAGACTGAGGAAAGCAAGTAAGAATAAACTAGAAATCAATGTCCTCATTCCTATAAGCACCATTTTCATCAAGATAATTTTCCAAGTGAAATATCCATTTGTAACATTTTGAAAATGCCCAGCCTGGTCTTCTAAACGTCTATCAACTATAAACAAAAGACCATTTACAAGATATAAAAAGATAGCTTCCCACCAATAAACCGAGAAAGGAACAAAAATCTGTAACCCTCCCATTAAAAAGGCTATAAGAACGGTTAAAAATGGTATGATGATTAAGAATTTAGTCGTTCCTAAATGTCGTAATTTGAGCAATTCCGAATAGAATATCTTTTGCATATCACTAACCCCCATGAACAATTTTAAAGAAGAGTCTCTCAAGACTATCTACATTTTTGTTTTCACCATCATATTGAATTTTACCTTTATCGAGAATAAGAATATGATCAGCAACCTTACTAATTTCTAGAAGTTGATGACTGGAAACCAGAATTGTCATCCCTTTTGCTTTCAAAGAACGAATAAGGTTTAGCAATTCATTTATACCATCAGGATCAAGGCCATTAGTAGGCTCATCTAGAATTAAAAATTGGGGATTAGTTAAAATAGCCATACCAATCCCAAGTCGCTGCTTCATACCTAATGAAAATTTACCGGCTTTTTTCTTTCCAGTATTTGAAAGACCAATTATTTCCAAGGTTTCAAAAATTTTTGAATCAGGAATATCATATAACAACGCTTTTGTTTTTAGATTATCAAAAGCCGAAAGGTTGTGATAAATTGCAGGTGCTTCGATTAATGCACCTAATAAATGTTTGTTTTTGGATGATCCATCAAATCGAATTTCTCCACTACTTTTTTGGACTAAACCAAAAAGAATTTTCATCAGAGTTGACTTACCAGCCCCATTTACTCCTAATAGACCAGAAACCGTTCCAGATTCAATTGTAAATGTGATGTTGTCTAAAATAGTCTTATCTTTGTAGGATTTTGAAAGTTGTTTAACAGTTATTTGCATTTGTACACCTCTTTTAGAATAGTTCTGTTTTCAATATAAGCTTATATTTACCTAATATCAGAAAACCACTTACTCTCCTTTCTTTTCATGCTTAGTATAAAAAACAAATTTAAGGAAAGTATCAGTTTTTTTGATAAAATGCAAAAAACTATCTCAAGACTTAACTTGAGATAGTTTTCTTTTTATTTAACAATAGATTCTTTGTAGTCACACTCTTCGTTACTACAGATAACTTGCTTGCCGCCACCACGGACTTTCTTCTCGACAAGATAATCGCCTGATTTAGGACAGTTACGTCCAACAGGGATATCCCACGATGTAAATTCACAGTCAGGATAGCGATCACAACCATAGAAGACACGATTTCGTTTTGTCTTACGTTCGATGACCTGACCTTTACCACAGGTTGGACAAGTAACGCCAATTTCTTTGGTTATGGCTTTAGTATTGTGACAATCTGGGAAGTTACTACATGCATAAAACTTACCATATCGACCAAGTTTGATTACCATTGGGTGACCACAGAGGTCACAATCAAAACCAGCTGGCTCATCCTTGATTTGGATTTTTTCAATACCTTCTTCAGCTTTTTCCAATTCTTTTTGGAAAGGTTTGAAGAACTCATCAATAACCTTTTGCCACTGCTCTTTACCGATTTCAACTTTATCGAGTTTTCCTTCCATCTCGGCAGTGAATTTAACATCCACGATGTCTGGGAAGAATTCGACGATTAAGCTATTAACGATTTCACCAAGTTCTGTTGGTTCAAAACGTTTAGCTACTAATTTAACATAGTAACGACGTTGAATAACATCAAGTGTCGGTGCATAAGTTGACGGACGACCAACACCATTTTCTTCCAGCGTCTTAATCAGAGTCGCTTCAGAATAGCGGGCAGGGGGTTGCGTGAAGTGTTGTTCAGGCGTTGTCACAACCTTCTTAACCGTATCACCTTCAGCCATATCAGGAAGCATTTTATTCTTATCAGAGTCGTTGTAAACGGCCATATAACCATCGAACTTGATTTGGCTACCTTTTGCTGTGAAAATGACTCCGTTTTGAGACAAGGTCACCTTCATCGTATCAAATACAGCAGCTGTCATTTGACTCGCCACAAAACGATTCCAGATAAGAGTATAAAGCTTGAGCTGATCCTTATCCAAATACTTAGCGATGCTTTCTGGTGTTTGGAAAACATTTGACGGACGAATAGCCTCATGGGCATCTTGTGCTCCCGAACTATTTTTCACCTTGCTACCATGTTTTGAATACTTAGAACCAAAGCGTTCCGTAATAAATTCAGCAGCCTGGTTTTGTGCCACCGGACTGATACGTGTAGAGTCCGTACGCATATAGGTAATCAAACCTTGAGCGCCTGAACCAAGATTAATCCCTTCATACAACTGTTGGGCAACCATCATGGTCTTACGTGTACGGAAGTTAATCTTATTGGCAGCATCCTGTTGGAGAGATGAAGTTGTATATGGCAATGGCGCATTACGACGACGTTCTTTTTTCTCTACCTTATCAACGTTAAAGTCATCACTTGTGATACGAGAGAGAACAGCTTGAACATCATCATTATTGTTGAGCTTAAGCTTTTTACCATCCAAGCCATAGAAGCTAGCCTGAAACTTTTTAGCACCCTTCTTAAAAGCACCATCAATAGTCCAGTATTCTTCTGGTTTAAAGGCCTTAATTTCATTCTCACGGTCGATAATGAGTTTAAGAGCTACCGATTGTACACGACCGGCCGAAAGACCTTTCTTAACCTTCTTCCATAGAAGCGGTGAAATAGAGTAACCCACAATACGGTCCAAGACACGACGAGCTTGCTGGGCATCTACCAAGTCCATGTCAATGGCGCGTGGCTCTACGAAGGCATTTTTTACTGCGTCTTTAGTGATTTCGTTAAAAACGACACGATTCTTATCATCTGGCTCTAATCCAAGAATATGTGACAAATGCCATGAAATAGCTTCCCCTTCACGGTCCGGGTCACTTGCGAGAAAGACTTGCTTGGCTTTTTTAGCTTCTTTCTTCAATTCATTGATAAGAGGTCCCTTACCTCGAATATTAATGTACTGAGGTTCGTAGTTGTTTTCAAAATCAATAGACATACTTGATTTTTTCAAATCACGAATATGCCCAACAGAGGCTACAACTTTATAGTTGCGGCCAAGATATTTCTCAATCGTTTTCGCTTTAGCAGGAGACTCCACGATGACCAAATTTTTCTTTGGTGTCGCTCTCTTTTTAGTCGCCTTTTTGGCTGTCGTTTTCTTTGTTGTTTTAGTTTTCGTTTTTGTTGTTGTTGCTGTCGCCATAGACTATTTCCTTATAATGTTATAAACTGGCTGCGCCACTAATCTGTCTAAAATCTAGTCACAAGACATTAAAAAATGAAACATCTTGGACCGAGCAACTAACATGATACCTTCCTTTTCTTTAACTGTCAATAAAAAACTTTATCTCTATAGGAGAACTTTGATTTTCAAGAAAACTCTGATAGGATGTCAAACCCTGTCGTGATGCACTTTGCACCCTCTTGAATTAAGTGATGACATCCGTCTGACTTTCCATCTAAAATATTTCCTGGAATAGCAAAAACATCTCTACCTTCTTCCATGGCACGCTCACAAGTAATCAGACTTCCCGAGCGAAGCTTAGCTTCTACGACCATAACTCCTTGACACAATCCAGAAATAATCCGATTGCGTTCAGGAAAGTGGTACTTGAGAGGCTGTTCACCCGGTCCATATTCTGTAAGAACTAAATGATTTTTGGCCATATAGTCCTGCAAAGCTTTATTTTCTTTAGGATAATAAACATCAAGTCCGGTCCCGATAACTGCAATAGTGTTCCCCTTATTTTTCAAGGCCTCCATATGCGCACAAGTATCAATCCCACGAGCCAATCCACTCACAATAGTAAAGTGATTACCAAGTTCACTAACAATTTTTCGAACGGACTGTTTGCCTGTTTCAGAACACTTTCTTGCCCCAACAACAGCTAGCTTTGGTTTACTCAGTAAATCAAGATTCCCCTGATAATAAAGGAGGACAGGAGGATTATAGGTATACTTCAGCTCAATGGGATATTCTTTATCAAAAATCGATAACGTAGGAAAACGTTCAAACTGTTCTTTGAGTTGTTTAATATCTAAACTCTTATACTTTTCCATAAAAAGAACGGCATTTTTAGACTTGGATACCACTGCCATATCACGTAAACTCAATTTTCTATCTTGAGTCTTTTGATAGTCCAAAATATTTAAGATATTCAAATTCGTCAACCCAGCGGCCTTAAGTTTAAAAAGTTCAAAATTATTCATATAGATACCTCCTTTTCATTATTCGTAACAGAAAATAAAAAAGCTCCATTATGGAACTTTTCGTGATTACAAATCATTTTCAGAAGCAAAATAAGACGCGGCTCCTAGTAGGTTACTATCGTTATGGAAATGACAGGCTTGAATAGTTATGGGCTTGAATAGTTATGGGCTCAAATCCTAATCCAGGCTTATCCTTAAATAACTCCTCATAGGCATCACTTATTCCTTCTATTAAAGTGCCTTGCCTACTGATACCACCACCGATAACAACTTTCTCCAGCCTAAAGAAGCTCTGCAAATTTAGCACAAGAACAGCAATTTCATGACAATAGTCTTTAAATAAAAGATTTAGCTCTTCCGATTGATTTCCCTCTATAGCTGAGAATACGGCTGGACCATCGTCTTGATTTAACCCAAGTAATTGACTGGCTTCATGAACAAAGCCAACTGCAGAACCCTTATTATCGACAAGGCTTACTAAGCCATGCATAAACAATTCCCACTGGAAAGGTAGAGAGGTTTGACTCATTCTTTGGGGACTTGGAGATCGCAGATATTGGGTGACTGACAGAGGTGATAGCAAGTCCTTCTGTGAGACAAGTCCTAAACCAACACCCGTACCTAAAACCAAGGCAGCCCCACAATCTAAATCTTGTAGACTTCCATATCTGGCTTCAGCCAAAGCTGCCGCATCAGCATCATTGATAACCCTTACAGGCAGTTGAAATGTTTTAGTCAATCGTGCCCCAAGAGGAATAGCCGTTAAATAAGGGATAAGACCGCCCTTGAAAATGAAGCCACGTTTACTATTTATTTCTCCTGGGCATGCAATGGCAATCCCAGAAATGATATCCTTGTGAGACGAGACAATATGCTCTAAAGTCAACCAAAAGTCGTCTAACGTTGGTGGTGTTGGAACTTTAGATTGATTGCTAATCCTAAAATCATCATCAACTAACCCAAACTTGATAAAGGTTCCTCCAATATCAATAGCTAAAATCACACCACTTCACCTACTTTTTATTATTGACTTTATGGGTTCAAAGCTTCTTCTATGAATTGGAGTAACACCAAATTTATCTATGCCAGACAAATGATCCTTGGTACCATAACCTGCATTTTTGGCAAATGCATAACCAGGAAACTCCTGATCATAGTCAGCCATCATCTTATCCCGGGTTACCTTTGCTACGATAGAAGCTGCCGCAATTGATAAAGAATTAGCATCCCCTTTTATAATCGATGTTTGTCCTATTGGTAGGTCCAAAGTCATGGCATCAATTAACAAATGTTCTGGTTCGGGACTAAGTTTTTCAATAGCTTCAGCCATAGCAAGCTTGGTTGCTTCATAAATATTGACATCGTCAATCACATGATTGTCCTTAATACCAATCCCAACAGCTACCGCTTCCTTCATGACCTGCTTATAAATAGCTTCATGTTTTGATTTTGGTATTTTTTTACTATCATTAAGACCTTTTATTTTGCAAAGCTTTGGTAAAATCACCGCTGCAGCTACCACTGGCCCAGCCAAAGGGCCACGTCCAACTTCATCAACACCTGCAATGAGTTCAATTCCCTGAGCATAAAGCGATTTTTCATAACTGAGCATCATCTCTAAGCGTTCTTCCTCAGCAATCTCAGCTTGTATAGCTTTACGGCGTTGCTTAATGGCAGTCTGTACACCAGCTCGACTATCTTCCTCAAAACTTGCCCATCGGTGATCGTCAAGGTCTGTCAAAGTGGCCAATTGCTCTTTGACTTCTTTAATTGTCGCCATCAGTATCGACCCCAACAATATCAAGTGTGTAACGTCCTAGTTTTCCATCACGAACTTCTTTGACAAATAGATTATAGAAACGGTCATAATCTTCACGGAAGCCAAGTTTTCGAGTCATTTCCATAATGATTTCTGGTGCCTCTTCTTCAAGGTCAATCCCTTTAAAGCGTTCCTCTAAACGTTCAGGATAGTAAGTTTTAAAATAGTTAAGGCCAAAAATCGTAACTTCATCCATTGGCAAAAGCTGGTCCTTGATAGCTCCGGTCAAAGCAAGCTTCAAGCCGACCAATTCATCTTCAAACTTAGGCCACAAAATTCCAGGAGTATCCAGAATTTCCAAGTCCTTATTAGACTTCAACCACTGTTGACCTTTTGTCACACCAGGTTTATTTCCTACAACGGCAATTTTTTTACCAGCCAAACGATTCATCAAGGTAGATTTCCCTGCATTTGGAATCCCAATAATCATGGTTCGCAAGGTCTCTTTCTGAATACCACGTTCACGTAGTCGTTGAATCTTGTCAGCCATAAGACTCTTAGCAGCATCTGTCACCAATTTAACTGTAGATTGTTCCTTGGAATTGATGGCCAAGGTTTTAATCCCTTGACTCTCAAAATAGCTACGCCACTCTTTTGTACGATTACTATCAGCAAGGTCAGCCTTATTAAGAATTAAAAGTTTTGGTTTATCGCCAACAATTTTAGTTAGCATGGGATTTTGACTTGACAGTGGCAAACGTGCATCCACTAAAATTGTTACAAAATCAACATGCTTAAGATTTTCCTGAACTTGTCGACGGGCTTTGGACATGTGACCAGGGAACCATTGAATAGTAGCCATGTTTATCTCTCCTCTTTATTTTCTTAGTAAAATATGATTTAAACTCTTTAAAAAAAGCCAAAGACTTGGCTTTACTTTACTTATATTATATCAGATTTAGTTTAAGATGCCCAATCGATAAAAGTTGACTAAGCCTCAACAGGCATAAAGTTACCGACAATTTTACCAATAATTCGAGGATCTTCGTCATAGGGTGCGAACTTATCACCATAACGTTTATTGAGAGAAACTAAACGTAGCCCATCTTCCTCGCGATAAACTTTTTTGATATAGGTTTGACCATCCCAGTCTACAGCATAAACAGCTCCATCATAATCAAAACCTGTTTGTTTGATTAGCACTACTTCACCATTTAGGTAGGTAGGTTCCATAGAGTCTCCAAATACCCATGATGCAAAATCATGATCCAATTCTTCATCATAGAAAACTTCATCATAATTGCCATCACCAAAGTAAGTGTAACCAGTTCCGGCTGATAAACGCTCGAAAACTTTGTAAGAGTAAAGCGGAACAACAGGTGCTTTTTGCTTTTCTGCTTCTTGCTCTTCTAGGAGAGCCTTAGTGAGTCGCAAAGCTTCTTGGCGATTTTCCTCATTTAATTCCAAGTAGACTTCTACAATCTCATGCTCAGAAAGAAAATATGTCTCAGCTACACCAAAAAGTTCAGCCAATACCGATAGATTCTTTTGATTTGGCTTCGTCTTACCATTTTCCCAGTTAAAATAAGAGGAGCGAGAAATTCCTAGATGCTTAGCCACTGCTGCCTGACTCATTCCTTGTGCTTCTCGAATTTCCTTAAGTCGTTGTCCTGAAAACATAGCTACCTCCGTAAGTTAATAAACTAACATAAGTTTATCAAAAAAAGCAGTTAAGTTCAAGTGAAACCAACTACTTTTAAATCTTTCTTACGATTTATTCCTTGACTAAAAATCCTAAATGATGGAGTGCCTCTTCGATGTAATCTAAATCCTGTTGACTATCAGCTTCAACAAGGTGAAAGTGAACACCGTTGGTTAATTCAGATAATGGACGAAAATCGCTTGATGTTGCTTGTTTTAAAAAATGTCTAACATCTCGACGACAAGTCAATTTCAACAAGGTTTGAATTTCACCATAGACTGGATGATCAATCATGATATTTTTAATACGTCCCCCATTATCGACAATCGCTAGAAGCTCTTCTTCCATTTCATTCACCGTATGATTCACTTTAAACAGTCGATGCGCATAAGAATTATCATCACTATTCTTATAAATATAACCCCTGTTAGTTGAAATAATCTGGGCACCATCTGCTCGCAGTAGGGCAATATCTTGGACAATGATTTGACGAGTAACACCAAACTGTTCCGCCAAACTCTGCCCATTAATCGCTTCTTTAGACTGCTTTAACAGAGCCAATAATTCTTGCTTGCGATTTAAAGTCATAGACTAAACAACTCCTCTTACAACTATCGAATTTTTCGAATACTTTTGAAAATCGTTAACGCTATAACATAGTCTATCATACTATGGACAATAGTACCAAATCCAACTAAAACAAACAAAACATAAAATAGTTTTTGGAAATCCTCTCCCGTTACTGAATAAAAAATCACACAAGCAATAACTTCACCTACAGCATGAATAACCCCTAAAACAAAGTTAAAAATTAAAGACGATTTACGTTTTTCTATTGTTTGAGGGAACTTTTTCAAATAGAGTGCGCCTAAAAAACCAAATATAATATGAGAAAAGGCTCTAAAAACAACCACAATCGGATAGCCTGCCATAAAGAATCCTAAACTAGACGCTAGGATAACAAAAGCTGCTACCCAGGGTGATATAAACATAGCTAGAAATATTGGAACGTGACTCCCCAAAGTATACGAAGCCGGTGGAATGATTAATTTAATTGGCATAATACTTGGGATAAGGATAGCAATTGCAGTTAATAAAGCTGCAAAGGTCATTTCTTGAATTCTCTTTTTAGGTTTCATTATTTACTCCTTTTACTGTATATACATTAGTATATTACAGTGTATAGTTATATAAGTCAATAATTTTCAGAAAAAAACACTAGAGCAAAGTGCCCTAGCGTTCTAAGTTTCTTATTTACGTTTTTTCTTAGCTTTTTTCATCTTGTTAGCTTGACGCTTCATCGCATGTTTCATGGCAAAGGAACCGACCTTACCTTTAAGACCACCACCAAGCATTTGGCTTAGATCCATATTACCAAGGTCTGGCATACCTGCGCCACCCATCATACCCTCAAGAGCAGACATGTCCATATTACCCATATCAGGCATATTTGGCATGTTTTTTGGCAGATTATTTGGGTTAAGTCCCATTTGACGCATCATTTGTTCCATGTCACCAGACATAACACCTTGCATCATTTGTTTGGCTTGGTTGAAGTCTTTAATAAACTTGTTTACTTCAATAAAGGTATTCCCTGAACCATTTGCAATACGGCGACGACGACTTGGTGTCAAAAGATCTGGATTTTCACGCTCTTCTGGTGTCATTGATGATACAATGGCACGCTTACGTGCAATCTGTTTCTCGTCTACTTTAACATTAGCCAAGGCTGGATTGTTAGCCATACCTGGCAACATCTTAAGCAAATCCTCCATAGGACCCATATTTTGCACTTGGTCTAATTGGTCGATGAAGTCATTGAAGTCAAAGGTATTTTCACGCATCTTTTCAGCCAACTCAAGAGATTTTTTCTCGTCGTACTCTTGAGAAGCTTTTTCAATAAGGGTAAGAAGGTCACCCATACCTAAGATACGGCTTGACATACGGTCTGGGTGGAAAGTCTCAATATCTGTGATTTTCTCACCAGTACCTGTGAATTTAATTGGCTTACCAGTAATCTCACGAATAGAAAGAGCCGCACCACCACGTGTGTCACCGTCAATTTTAGTAAGAACGACACCTGTGATATCTAGTTGTTCATTGAACTCCTTGGCAACGTTAGCAGCTTCCTGACCAATCATGCTATCTACAACCAAGAGAATTTCGTTTGGATGAGCAAAATCCTTAATATCATGCAACTCTTGCATGAGAGTCTCGTCAATCTGCAAACGACCAGCCGTATCAATCAAGACATAATCATTTTTATTGGCACGCGCTTGTTCCAAACCATTTTTGACAATCTCAACCGCCTGTGTCTCTGTACCCATATCAAAAACAGGAACATTGATTTGTTGTCCCAAAGTCTTCAACTGGTCAATGGCTGCTGGACGATAGATATCCGCCGCAATCATCATTGGACGAGCTTCTTGTTCCTTAATCAGCTTATTAGCCAATTTACCAGCAAAGGTCGTTTTACCAGCCCCTTGAAGACCAACCATCATAATGATTGTTGGAATCTTTGAAGATTTCTCAATTTCAGATGTTTCAGACCCAAGAATCTCTGTCAATTCTTCATTAACAATCTTGATGATTTGTTGCGAAGCATCAAGAGTATCAATGATTTCGTGACCTACAGCACGTTCACGTACACGCTTGATAAATGTCTTAACAACTGGTAGGGCTACGTCTGCTTCAAGAAGTGCCAGACGAATCTCTTTAGTGACTTCTTGAACTTCTTTCTCTGAAAGTTTTCCTTTACGTCTTAAATTTTTGAAAACGCCTTGCAAGCGTTCCGTTAAGCTTTCAAAAGCCATATATCATTTCCTCTCTTACTTTCTGCTTGGGTCTAATCTCTATTATCGATACTGCTGAGCACAGCAATTTGTTCCTGAAGATAGCTATCGTCTGGGTATTTTTCCATGATATCATCAAATATTTGGCTACGAACAATGTAATCTGAATACATATGTAGTTTCATCTCGTAAGCTTCTAAAATCTTCTCAGTACGCTTGATGTTATCATATACAGCCTGACGACTCACACCAAATTCCTCGGCAATTTCTGCCAAACTATAATCATCTGCATAATATAGCTCAATATAGTTCATCTGCTTATCTGTTAACAAGGCTGCATAGAACTCAAACAAGGCATTCATGCGATTGGTTTTTTCAATTTCCATAAGCTCCATTTTACCATAAAATCATGGTGTTAGCACCATTCTTGTGCAGAAAAAAGCCGTGACTGTTAATTGTTCTCCAAATAAAATTCAAAACGGTCGCCAACATAGTAACTTCGTACATATTCGAAAGCCTGCCCGTCTTGGAGGAAGGAAATTTGTGTCAGACTCAAGAGAGCATCGCCAGTCTTAACCTTGAGGTGCTTGGCCAAACTACTATTGGCCAAACTTGCTGATATGGTCTGCTGACTTTTCCCTATTTCATAGCCATTATCGGTTAAGGTCTTGAAGAAGTGTTCGGTAATTTCTGATTCCTTAAAACCTCGGATAATTTTCTCAGGGATACTGGCAATCTCATAGGCAACTGGTAGATCGTCTGCAAAACGAACACGTTCCATACGAATGACATAGGACTGCGGTAAAACACCTAAATTCTTGATTTCAAACTCATTTGGATGTACACGTTGATAAGAAATAAGCTCACTAGATGGTTTCTTGCCTTGGGATTTGACAATCTCAGTAAAACTCGTAGTTCCACGCATCTTTTCCTTAACTCGACTGCTAGCCACAAAAGTTCCACTGCCTGGTTTGCGTTCTAAAATCCCCTCATCCACTAAAAGTGTTATGGCCTGACGAACAGTCATACGACTCACATCAAAAGTCTCGCAAAGATCTCGCTCGCTAGGGAGACGTTGCCCGATTTTCCAAGTACCATCATCAACATCTTCCTTAATCTTATCATGTATGCGAATATACGCTGGTAACATCTAATACCCCCTTCTGTACCCCTATTTTACAAAAAAAGTAACAGAATTGTAAAGATGAGTATGATACTTACAGTTTCTCGTATAAATCTAGGTGCTAAGTCCATAAATTTGTGATACAATGATTGCATAAGAAAGAGTCCATGTGTGACGTAAAAAGAAAGGGTAATAATGACTGACATTTCTACTTTGAATGATGTGCAGAAAATCATTGTTCTAGACTATGGTAGCCAATACAATCAGCTGATTGCACGTCGTATTCGTGAATTTGGTGTTTTCTCTGAATTGAAGAGCCATAAAATTACCGCTGATGAAGTCCGTGCCATCAATCCTATCGGTATCGTACTTTCTGGTGGTCCTAACTCTGTTTATGCCGAAGATGCATTTGGTATTGACGAAGAGATTTTCGAGCTTGGTATCCCAATTCTTGGTATCTGTTACGGAATGCAACTTTTGACCCACAAACTCGGTGGTAAAGTTGTTCCAGCTGGTGAAGCAGGTAACCGTGAGTATGGCCAATCAACACTTCGCCTTCGTACCCAATCAGAACTCTTTGCAGGAACTCCTGAAGAACAAGTTGTTCTGATGAGCCACGGTGATGCAGTTACAGAAATTCCAGAAGGTTTCCATCTTGTTGGTGACTCAGTAGATTGCCCATTCGCCGCGATGGAAGATACCGAGAAAAACTTCTATGGTATCCAATTCCACCCAGAAGTTCGTCACTCTGTATATGGTAATGACATTTTGAAAAACTTCGCTTTTGGTATCTGTGGTGCCAAAGGTGACTGGTCAATGGCTAACTTCGTAGATATGCAAATTGCACAAATCCGTGAAACAGTTGGTGACCGTAAAGTCCTTCTTGGACTCTCAGGTGGGGTTGACTCATCTGTTGTTGGTGTCCTTTTGCAAAAAGCTATTGGTGATCAATTGACATGTATCTTCGTTGACCACGGTCTTCTCCGTAAAGGTGAAGGTGACCAAGTTATGGAGATGCTTGGAGGTAAATTTGGCCTTAACATTATCCGTGTTGATGCTTCTAAACGCTTCCTAGACCTCTTGGCTGGTGTTGATGATCCTGAGAAAAAACGTAAAATCATTGGTAACGAGTTTGTTTACGTCTTTGATGACGAAGCAAGCAAACTTAAAGGTGTAGACTTCCTAGCTCAAGGAACGCTCTATACTGATATTATTGAATCAGGTACTGAGACAGCTCAAACAATCAAATCTCACCACAACGTTGGTGGTCTTCCAGAAGACATGCAATTTGAATTGATTGAACCACTTAATACCCTCTTTAAAGATGAAGTTCGTGCCCTTGGTACTGAAATGGGAATGCCTGATGAAGTCGTTTGGCGTCAACCTTTCCCAGGACCAGGACTTGCCATCCGTGTTATGGGTGAAATCACTGAAGAGAAACTTGAAACCGTTCGTGAGTCTGATGCTATCCTTCGTGAAGAAATTGCCAAAGCTGGTCTTGATCGTGATGTATGGCAATACTTCACTGTTAACACAGGCGTTCGTTCTGTCGGTGTTATGGGTGATGGCCGTACTTACGACTACACTATCGCTATCCGTGCTATCACTTCAATCGACGGTATGACAGCTGACTTTGCGAAACTTCCATGGGAAGTTCTTCAAAAGATTTCTGTTCGAATCGTTAACGAAGTTGACCACGTTAACCGCATCGTCTACGATATTACAAGTAAACCACCTGCAACAGTAGAGTGGGAATAAAATATAAACCTAATTTAAAGTGACTTGATTGATTTAACAGCATTTTTAATTGTTTTAAAACGCTAAAATCTAATTACTTATATTTGGTTCCCCACCAAATACCCCACCAGAAAGAAATTCTGGTGGGGATTTTTTATATCTTAATTACAAACATAGAGCAATAAGCAATGATATGGGGTCAGAAAAATTTTTCCTTTTCTGCTGTTCAGTACTAACTCTTACATCATACCTAGATAATGGGGTAAAATCAAAACTCTCTGATTATTATTTATTTGTAAAAAAATTCACTTTAATCATTTGCTATATTTCTTTCATTGATATTTAGTCCATAAATTTCAAAATCATGATAGGATCCATTATAGAACTCGAATTGGGAAATTTCGCTTTCTTTTTTAAAACCTAAACTGATTGGTATAAACTTACTTTTAACATTATCAACATCTATATAAATCAAAAGCTTATCAATTTTAAATTTGGATGGAATGATTGTTATTAATTCTTTTAATCCCTGCTTTACAAAACCTTGATTTTCATATCTTTCTGATATCCAATATCCAATTTCGGCTTGATGTTTTTGTAAATAAATATTATGTATATCTATCATCCCTATTGGTTTCTGATTGACGCAAATTGTTAACATAAATAACTCATTGCGCTCCATTTTTCACGTGCATACTTTATAAACGCTTTTTCATTTTCAACACTTTTCATTTCATCCACCCAAGGAAGCCATATAGCAAGGCGTTCTCGTTCAGTAGAAACAGTCTCATATAACCCTTCACTATGGCTATCGGATATATAAAAAAGTTGGCATCGTTTCCCACGTGATTTAAACTCTATGAATAGTTCCGAGTCCAAGTTGGTAGAATCCATTTCATACTCCTTGTTATAAATGATAATATTCTTTAACTCTTTATTTACGAAATCATTATATAACTTTTTTACTACTTTTCATATCTACACCACTCGACTCTTCACATAGTCAGGATAGCATAGATAGATGTTTGCTTACTTAGTGAAATCCAATACTTTACGTCCTTGAATTTCACCTTTTTCCATTTGATCAAAGACTTCTACTGCTGTATCAACAGGAACAGTTTCAACAACCGGTACTACCAAGCCTTGTGCACCGAAGTCAAAGGCTTCTTCTAAGTCTTTACGTGTACCTACAAGAGATCCAACAACACGGATACCATCTAGAACTGTTTTGACAATTGAGAGCTCCATATATTCAGATGGGAGACCAACCGCAACGACTGTTCCACCAGCACGTACACTATCGATAGCCTGATTGAAAGCAACCTTAGAAACAGCGGTTACAACAGCACTGTGTGTACCACCAGTTTTTTCTTGGATATAGCCTGCTATATCTTCAACTTCTTTACCGTTCACCACTAAATCAGCACCAGATTCTTTAGCCAAATCAAGTTTATCTTGGTTGATATCAACAGCCACTACTCGTGCATTGAAAACTTTCTTAGCATATTGAATAGCCAAGTTACCTAGTCCTCCAGCGCCATAAATAGCTACCCATTGACCAGGTTCAACTTTAGCTTCTTTAATAGCTTTATATGTTGTAACTCCCGCACAGGTAATAGATGAAGCTTGAGCAGGATTAAGTCCTTCTGGAACTTTCACAGCGTAGTCAGCGGTAACCAAAGCATAGTCACTCATACCACCATCAACACTATAACCAGCATTTTTTACAGAACGACAGAGTGTTTCACGACCAGTTGTACAGTATTCACAATAACCACATCCTTCGAAGAACCAAGCGATTGATACGCGGTCACCTTTTTTAAGTGTTTCAACCCCTTCGCCAACTTCTTCGACAATACCAATACCTTCGTGGCCCAGTATACGACCTGGTACTTGACCAAAGTCTCCATGAGCTACGTGAAGGTCAGTATGACAAACGCCACAGTACTCAACTTTAACCAAAGCTTGGCCATGACCTACTACTGCTGGTTTTTCATGATCAACAACTTCAACACCTGTGCTTGCTTGATTAACAACAACTGCTCTCATCTTAATTACCTCCATATGATAACTTTTAACACCTTCATTATAGCACTTACACAAACAACGTCAACGCTTACATAAAGACTTTCTTAACTTGCGAAAACTTCTTGAAAATTCTCTATACAAATTCGATAAGTCCTATTTTTGATGTTGATATAGCTATGCTTCAATCATTTCCAAGATACCTATACTGTCTCACGAGTGTCTTGGAGTCCAGTAGGCTGACTTCAAAATGAAAATAATGATTGCGTCCATCTCTAGCATTCTCTTTATTGAGTAGAAAATAATTCTTTTGACTGATGGCCATCTCCCTTATAATATCATCCGTCAAAAAGGTTAAGGGAATATCCATGGCAGAATAGCGATAAAAGTCTTCTTCAAACTTTAAATAGCTATCAGAAAAATAGTCAATTTGAAGTTTATCATCATAAATTTTTCTCTTCCTCATCTATGTTTTCAACCCCTAAACTAATTTCTAATATATCCTTTGTTAGAATACATTTATGTCGCTTGCAAGATTTTATAATAACTTGATTAAAATCCAAGTCAACCACATAGCCACTACATCTACAGCGCCTACCTTGATCCTTTATCTGGAAATTTCCCAATAATTGACCTGAATAAAGCTGGTTTAATAAAGTAAACTTCTCTAAATCATCCAAATGACTCGTAAGATTTTCTTTAGTCTTATCTTCATGTAGGGAACTTGTGTGTTCTGACAAGAAAAAGCCCATCCACTTCATCATTCCCCTATCTTTATGTTCCCTAGCTGATTGAAAGGGAAGGTAACTACGGTCTATCATTTTAAGCCATCTAATCCCCCAGCCGAGTGTCCACCAATAAGCTTACTTCGAGCAAGACTCCTAGATGCCTCCTGTAAAGAAGTTGCTTTTTGAATGGTCGTAAAGCCAAATTCCTGTCTAATACTATCTATAGCTGCTTGAAGCCTTTCTTCTTTATCAATGTCATCTGGATTATCAAATAAAGAAAGAATTTGAAGCCCTTCATCTACAAAATTTGCATAAGAGACACTCACACTTCGAACAGCCCCTCCTTGATATTTCTTCCTAAAGAGTGCAATGACATGTCCTATTAATATCCTTGTGTTATTAGCAGGTTCAATCTTCATCTGTGCTTGTAGCGAACGCTTGCCCTCTAACTTTGAAAATCCAATGCTAATGGAAACTTGACAAGCTTTCTTATGAGCTCGTCTTAACCTAATGGCTACCTGTTCCGCCATCTCTCTTAGAATCAATTCAATATCAGCTTGACGCTCATAGTCTCGTGGTAAGATTTGAGAATTTCCTAAGCCATGTGACTTTGGTTTATAAGGTTTATGAACATTACTCTCATCAATACCGTTAGCATGAAAAAAGAGGTCTAAACCTACAATACCTAACTCCTTTTTAAGAATATCAGGATTGCTATTAGCAAGTTCTCTAATGGAGCAAATTCCCAACTTGTTTAGCCGCTTCTCCATCCGCTTACCAATCCCCCAGAAATCAGTCATATGGGGAATATTCCAAACCTTAGTCTCGACATCTTCATAGGACCAGTTGGCTCTCATAGTAGCCGTATGTTTAGCCTCATTATCAAGAGCTAACTTAGCCAATAAGGGATTGCTGTTAGACATTCCAACTGTCGAGTAAATACCTGTCTCCCTCCAAATATCTCTTTGAATACGCCCTGAAATCATATCTAACTTATCTTTTCTAGTAACAGTCCTATCGGGAATAAAGTAATTCAGTGACGACGTGAGATCAATGAAACCCTCATCAATGGAATAGGGAAGAATATCTTCAACACTGGCATAATTCTGGAAAATGTGTTGAATCTGGATATTCTTTTTTATATAAAGATCCATTCTAGGAGGAACGATAAAGGTAACCTTGGCCCAAGATTCGATGTAATCTACAAAATCTCTATCCGTTGGAAGTCCCTGCTTTTTGGCATTATAATAATGAAACTTACGAGAATGAATATCAAAAGGTAAGTCATAAGAACGACTAACATTTGACTTGCCAAAAACTTGCTTAAATATAGGGGAAGAGGCTAGTATCAAACCATTCGCATTTTCAGCCCTACTCATCACACATAGAGAAGTCTTAAGGGGGTGCAGTCCACGCTCAACACACTCCACACTTGCATAGAAAGATTTCATATCTACAAAAGCAATATCACTTTGCGGTTCCCTTGAATAATCAAAATATCCCATGCTCGCCCTTTCGTTAGTTTATAAGCTAACATTAGTATAAATTATAACTTCTTATATTTCAAGTGTTTTTCACAAAAAATAACAACATCCCCTCTAGAATGTTGTTATCCTTCTATTTTTTCCCTTTAACTTGGTCTGTGGCAACATCTTCGCCAAACCACTTGTTAGAAATCTTTTGGAATTCTCCTTTTTTATAAAGGGTTCTAAATCCTTGATTGATTTTTTTGATCAGTGTCTTATCTGCTTTACGAGCACCTACAGCAAAGCTTTCACCTTCATAACCAGCAGGCATAACATTATACTGATCCAGAACCCCTGATTTTTCTAAGTAGTAATTAGCATACACACGGTCAATCAATAGACCGTCAATACGTCCACTATCAAGGTCAATCAAGGCTTGAGTAAAGGTCGAATATTGGACTGCTTTTTGGTTGGCAACGATATCCTTCAAAATCTTCGGAGAAGCATTGAAAGCATCATAACCGGAAGACCCTGCTTGGGCACCTAAGGTCTTACCTGACATTCCAGCAACAGAATCAATTCCCGAAGACTTTTTGGTTACTAGTACTTGTTCATTGACCATATAAGGTTCCGTGAAGTTCGCAGACTGCTTACGCTCATCCGTGACCGAGTAACCATTCCAAATGAGGTCAATTGTCCCATTCTTCAGTTCTGTTTCTTTCATATCCCAGTCAATAGCCTGCCATTCGACATCGATACCATA
Source organism: Streptococcus sp. HMSC065H07 (assembly GCF_001837325.1). NCBI lineage: Bacteria > Bacillati > Bacillota > Bacilli > Lactobacillales > Streptococcaceae > Streptococcus > Streptococcus sp. HMSC065H07. The sequence goes on along the minus strand of NZ_KV832026.1, from coordinate 16,923 downwards.
CAATTTAAAGACTGCAGTTGCAAGATCAATATCAAAACCAACATAGCTACCATCCTTTTCCTCATATCCCATAGGAACAAAGGTTGCATCAAAACCAATTTTGATTTTCTTCTCTTTGGTATAGGTTTGCCACTGATCTTTCTGAGTTGCAAAATGTGAGCGCGAGCTGCAAGCTGATAGCGCAAACAAAGGCAAAACGACAAGACAGGCTAGCAAAACTGTTTTCACTATTTTTTTCATAGAAAATCCTCACTATTTTGGATTGATAGTGACAATCTCATCAGCGATGTGCTGTGCAAACTGCATATCGTGAGTAATAACAATTTGCGTAATCCCAGTCTCACGATTCTGCAAAATCAATTTCTCTACTTCTTGACGCAACTCAGGGTCAAGAGCTGAAGTTGGTTCATCATAGCCGACGATTTTCGGATCAATCATCATGGCACGCGCAAATGCAACACGTTGTTTTTGTCCCCCAGAAAGAGAAAACGGATAAGCATTTCCATGTGCTCCAAGCCCTAAACGGTCAAGTAGAGTTTGGGCTTTTTTCTGGGCATCTTCCTTAGACATTCCCATCGTCTTAATTGGCGAAAGGGTCAGGTTATCTAAGACAGTCAAATGCGGAAACAGTTGAAAATCCTGGAAGACAAAGCCTAGCAAGTTACGACTTTCCATCTGATCCAAGGGAATCTCTTCATTTTCATAAATAATTTGCCCCGAATCAATAGTTTCAAGTCCTGCTAACATACGCAAAAGAGTTGTTTTACCACCACCAGATGGTCCGACAATAGCCAAGATTTTTCCTTCTTCTACTGTCAGATTATACTTATCAAAAATTTTGTGTTGACCAAATTGCTTGGAAATATTTTTTAATTCTAACATAAGGTCTCCTATTTATAATAGTTGAATTTCTTTTCGATGTTTTTCGAAGCTACAGTCACAACACCCACAAGGATAAGATAGATAGCTCCGGCCACAAACATCGGTGCTAAGGTCGCATCACGGTTCGCAGCGGTACGACTTTCCAAAAGAAGGTCTCCAACCCCAAGCACATAAACCAATGATGAATCCTTAACCAAGTTAATAATCTCGTTAAAGATACTTGGCAAGACAATCTTGACCACCTGAGGAAGGATAATGTAGCGGATGGTTTGGAAAGGACTAAGTTTAAGCATTTTTGCTGCTTCGTATTGTCCTTTCGGAATAGCCAAGATTCCTCCACGGAAAATCTCTGCGAAATAAGCTGCATAATTAAGTGTAAAAGCAAGAATAGCAGCTGGTAGACGATCAAAGACAATCCCAACGCTTGGAAGAACGTAATAAACGAAGATCAATTGCAAAAGGAGGGGCGTTCCACGCATAATCCAAACGTAAAGGGTTAATAACCAATTTAAAGGTTTGAATTTAATCTGCATTAAGAAAGCAAGTACAATCCCTAATGGAATCGACAGTACGATAACAATGAAAAATACTTGAAGTGTGACTACCGCACCGTTCAAAAGGGCTGGTAATACTTCCAAAACGTATGACATATAAACTCCTATAATTATTTAGTATTACTGAATATTATACCAAATTTTTAAAAAAAATGATATAAGATTTTGGAAATAGTAAAAAGGAGTGCGACTAGACCCAATTTCAAAATGAGTTCATAATCACACTCCTAGGAGACTTAAATAGTCTGTCCTGAGAAACAAACCATACCTAAGTCTAGCATCACTAAAGCTTATTTTAGATTTTCTTAACAAATTCTGATTTAAGTTTCATGGCACCAAAACCATCAATCTTACAATCAATGTTGTGGTCACCTTCAACCAAGCGAATATTTTTAACACGTGTTCCTTGCTTGATATCTTTCGGAGCACCCTTAACTTTCAAATCTTTGATAACTGTAACAGTATCGCCGTCAGCAAGACGTGTTCCATTACTATCAAGAACCACAAGTCCTTCTTCTTCTGCAACTTCGTTTGGATCCCACTCATAGGCACATTCTGGACATACTAGCAAGATTCCATCTTCATAAACATACTCTGAGTTACATTTTGGACAATTTGGTAATGACATAATTCTCTCCTAAAATTGTGATATAAATACTATTCTACTTTAGATTACTTAATTAAGCAAGGGTGAAAACAAGAAAAACAAACAACACCCCTTACAATGTAAGAGATGTTAGTATTTTTATTCAACTGTAACTGATTTAGCTAAGTTACGTGGTTTATCGACGTCGAGTCCACGGTGAAGCGTCGCAAAATAAGCAATTAATTGTGTCGGTACTACCATAGAAATTGGTGATAAGTAAGGGTGAACATTATTAAGAACGATGTCATCACCTTCCTTAGCAACGTTTTCCTCAGCGATGGTCAATACTTTAGCACCACGCGCTGCCACTTCTTGGATATTACCACGAGTATGACTAGCAAGAACAGGATCAGACAGGAGGGAGATAACAGGTGTACCATCTTCGATAAGAGCGATTGTACCATGTTTCAACTCACCTGCTGCGAAACCTTCACATTGGATATATGAGATTTCTTTCAATTTAAGACTGGCTTCCATAGCAACATAGTAATCTTGACCACGACCAATATAGAAAGCGTTACGTGTTTCTGCAAGAAGGGCTGCCACTTTCTCGTCAATAACTTCTTTTTCAGAGAGTGTTGATTCGATAGATTGTGCTACAAGTGACAATTCATGTACCAAGTCGAAAGCTTTAGCTTTTTCATTACCATTAGCTTCACCGACTGCTTTAGCCAAGAAGGCAAGAGCTGCAATCTGAGCGGTGTAAGCTTTAGTAGAAGCTACAGCAATTTCTGGTCCAGCATGAAGAAGCATTGTGTGGTCAGCTTCACGAGAAAGGGTAGATCCCGGAACGTTTGTCACTGTCAAACTTGGAATACCCAACTCGTTAGCTTTAACAAGAACCTGACGGCTATCTGCTGTTTCACCTGATTGACTAATAAAGACAAAGAGAGGTTTCTTGCTAAGGAGTGGCATACCATAACCCCATTCAGAAGAAATACCAAGTTCAACTGGTGTATCTGTTAATTCTTCAAGCATCTTCTTAGAAGCAAAACCAGCATGATATGATGTCCCTGCCGCAAGGATATAGATACGATCAGCCTCTTGAACAGCCTTGATAATATCAGCATCTACAGTCACTTGCCCCTTGTCATCTGTATAGGCTTGGATAAGCTTACGCATCACTGTTGGTTGTTCATCGATTTCTTTGAGCATGTAGTAAGGGTAAGTGCCTTTACCAATATCAGATAGGTCAAGTTCAGCTGTATAGCTATCACGTTCTTTTACATTGCCATCATAATCTTGAACTTCAACACTATCAGCTTTCACGATAACTAACTCTTGATCGTGAATTTCCATGTATTGATTAGTTTCGCGAATCATAGCCATGGCATCTGAGCAGACCATGTTATAGCCATCACCAAGACCAATCAAAAGTGGTGATTTGTTTTTTGCCACGTAAATTGTTGAGGCATCTTCAGAATCCATGAGGGCAAAGGCATATGATCCACGGATAATGTGAAGAGCTTTCTTGAATGCTTCAAGAGTTGACAAACCATCTTCTTCAACGAATTTTCCAATCAAGTGAACTGCAATTTCAGTATCGGTTTGACCTTTGAAATGGTGACCAGCAAGGTATTCTTCCTTAATTTCAAGATAGTTTTCAATAACACCATTGTGAACCAAAACAAAACGTTCTGTTTCTGAGCGGTGTGGGTGAGCATTGTCCTCTGTTGGTTTACCGTGAGTTGCCCAACGAGTATGTCCAATACCGGCTGTGCCTTCTACTCCTTCAGTTTTAGCAGCAAGTTCCGCAATACGGCCAACAGCCTTAACCAATTGACTAGATGCATCGCCCGCTACAAAGATACCAGCTGAATCATAACCACGGTATTCTAGCTTTTCAAGTCCTTGAATCAAGATATCAGTTGCATTTGTGTTACCTACAACACCAACAATTCCACACATATTTTTAATAATAACCTCAGATCAAAGAGGTCATGTCTCCTTTATTTAAAATTGGTATAGTCAATAAGCTCTTTAAAAAGCTTAACGAGGACAGTATATTCGATATATTTGACATTGTCAAGCATAAAAATTGGTATAGTCCTAAAAAGACCTTTTACTTGTCTCTTATCCTAAGGAATAATCCTTAAAATATGCTATAATAAGGCTATGCGAATTCAACAATTACATTATATTATCAAAATCGTCGAAACCGGCTCAATGAATGAAGCTGCAAAACAACTTTTCATTACGCAACCAAGTCTTTCAAATGCTGTTCGTGATTTGGAAAGAGAAATGGGAATTGATATCTTTATCCGTAACCCCAAGGGAATCACTTTAACCAAGGATGGAGTTGAGTTTCTCTCTTATGCCCGTCAGGTAGTGGAACAAACGAATCTCTTGGAAGAACGCTACAAGAGTCACACAGAAACACGTGAATTGTTTAGTGTTTCCTCTCAACACTACGCTTTTGTTGTCAATGCCTTCGTCTCACTTCTCAAGAGAGCTGATATGACACGTTACGAGCTCTTCTTACGCGAAACACGTACTTATGAAATCATTGAGGACGTTAAGAACTTCCGTTCAGAAATCGGTGTTCTCTTCCTTAACAGCTATAATCGAGATGTCTTGACTAAGATGTTTGATGACAACCGCCTCACATATACCAGTCTCTTCAAAGCTAGACCCCATATCTTTGTCAGCAAGTCAAACCCATTAGCTAAGCATGAAGTTGTCTCTTTGGAAGATTTAGAAGACTTTCCATACCTTAGCTATGATCAGGGGATTCATAATTCCTTCTACTATTCTGAAGAGATTCTATCTCAGATTCCCCATAAAAAGTCTATCGTGGTTTCAGACCGAGCGACACTCTTCAACCTATTAATTGGTTTGGATGGTTACACCATTGCTACAGGTATTTTAAATAGTAATTTGAATGGTGATAACATTGTCTCTATCCCACTTGATATTGATGATGAAATTGATATTGTTTACCTGAAGCATGAAAAGGCAACCCTCTCTAAAATGGGGGAAAAATTCCTTGATAACCTCGTTAAAGAAGTCACTTTTGACAACTAATAGATGTTAGCCCCAGCACATAATGTTGGGGACTTTTTATCGCCAAAACTATCCAATTCAAAGCACAAAAAAGAGCCTTTCGACTCTCATCATTATTTATAATTTTTATAGCTTGCCCAAGCTTCATCTATAGATAAGGTATCAGCATCTGTATATGAGCCTCTATAGCTGTTCCAAACAAGGCCACTTGTTGAACCAGTTGCTTGGGTAACTGGAGCTTGATCATAGGCAGTCAAACCATAGTATGCAATAATGCTATTTAATTTAGAAGCGTAAAGACTATCTGTAGCATAAGTCCCTGTCAGTGCCTGAGTGGCATCTGCATAACTACTTGTATTTGATTTCCAAGTACCTGCATAAGTAGATGACGTCATCAAAGCAGCATAATCTGCTAGGGAATCACTCAGACTTCCATAAGAACGGAAGGGTTCATCAATCTCATAAGTCTTTCCTGTACCGTCATCTTCCCAAGTACGCATAGTAACGGAGTTTCCATTATAAGAGCCCTTAATCCCAAAGAAGTTGTAATAAGGAGCTTGACTCAGACCTGACTGACCTGAATTTGATTCCAGAATAGCTTGAGCAATTAGAACAGAAGCATAGATATTGTATTCTTGACCAATCTGTCTCGCAGTCTCTCCAATACTATCAATAAAAGCCGTCGTAGTTTGATTGTAGGCAGCTTCAGCTTTAGCATTGACACTGTTATCATTTTTTCTATCTGTTGTAAAAGCTAGAACCAAAAAGAGCGAACAAACAAAAGCTCCCACGATAAAAATCACATACTTCTTTAAATGACGATACATACAACCCTTCCTTCATAAGATTTTCAATTATAATATTTTAATACTATTCTATCAGAAAAACTGACAAGTCGCAACTTTCAGACCTATTTTCCTTGATAAATAAAGCAAATGTTACCTTTACATCATATTTATAATAAGCTATAATATAGTCAAATTTTAAGGAGATAAATGAATGAAAATAAAAGAATTCTTACCCGGACTAAGTATTACAATACTTATATCTCTCCTAGCATGGTTCCTTGGAAACTTATTTCCTATTATTGGTGGGCCAGTCCTTGGTTTATTTATAGGACTTCTGCTAGGAATTATTCTAAGAGATTCTCAGAAACTTAAAGCAGGAATGCAATTCACATCTAAAAAAGTATTACAATACGCTGTTATTCTTCTTGGATTTGGACTAAATCTTTCTCAAGTCTTTAAGGTTGGCGTAACGTCACTTCCCATTATTCTAGTGACTATTACTACGGCACTGCTTACTGCTTATGTCGTCCATCGTGTGTTCAAGCTAGATAGTGAAATTGCTACTTTAGTAGGTGTTGGTTCTTCTATTTGTGGGGGATCTGCTATTGCTGCAACTGCTCCTGTAATCAAGGCTAAAGATGAATCTATTGCAACAGCAATCTCGGTAATTTTCTTTTTTAACATCTTAGCGGCTTTAATCTTTCCTCACTTGGGATCTTGGTTGGGACTTAGTAATCAAGGCTTTGCCATATTTGCTGGAACAGCTGTCAACGATACTTCTTCTGTAACTGCTACAGCTAGTTCTTGGGATAGCTTACATGGAACATCTATCCTAGAGCAAGCAACAATTGTTAAATTGACTCGAACACTTGCTATCATCCCTATAACTCTTGGTCTATCTGTATTGCAGTCACGAAAGGATAATACAAAGGAAGCATTCTCGCTAAGCAAAGCAGTGCCTAACTTTATCCTTTGGTTCCTTTTGGCCTCACTGATTACAACTGTTGCAATGTCACTCGGTGTAACACCTGCCGTCTTTTCACCATTAAAAGACCTTTCAAAATTTATGATTATTATGGCAATGACAGCTATCGGTTTCCAAACAAATCTCAAAAAACTAATCACTAAAGGAGGCTCAGCACTTCTAGTGGGAGGAGTCTGTTGGTTATTAATTAGTCTTGCTTCTCTTCTCATGCAAAAGATATTAGGACTTTGGTAAAAGACATCTAAAAAACTCACAATCTGGCTAAGACTGTGAGTTTTTATTATAGAATCATTTTTTATACTCAAAGACATAGGTTTGGATAACCTTATCCCCATCGTTTGTTACTTTCAAATCTACATTGTAGCTCTTAGTTTCACCACTAATATCCTGAACCTTATAATCACCATCTTTTTTTACAGAAGAGGTGGACTGTCCTGAATAATGCCTAACTTCAAGACCTGAAGCTCTATCTAGAGAAAAAGAAATGAGTCCGTTTAAAGAATATAGCCCATACAAAATAAGACATAAAAAGCTCAGCGACACAAGGCTCACCAAATAATATCTAACAAAATCCCCCAATTTCAACCCCTGCTTACTCACTTAGTTATTATCTTCCTTTAACTTAACGTTATTTTTATTAGAGTATTTTCAAATTTTATTTTACACACATTTGGGTATTTTGTCAAATTATTTGATATTTAAAATAGAGCCTAATTTTTCTATATACTAAAAGCCGTTAGTCATCTAACGGCAATTTTTTATTTCTGAAATAACGTATTCAAGACGGCTATAGAGACCAAGTAATAAGTCGTAACTTCGATTTTCATTTTCTTTCAAAACAGTGAAAACTGTTGTACTATAGGTAAATTCAAAGAAGTCATCTAATTCCTTGAGCCAGTCATCAATAACCCCTAAATTTTGATCAATGATTGCAAACAAACTTGGCTGATACCAGATTGTACCTTCGATATAAAGGTTTTTGTCAGATAATTTAGATAGGGATACTTTCAAGTCAGCAAGCTCTCTTTTAGCAAGATTTGGTTCAATCTTTAAATCAAAAAGCAAGCGTGCATCATGATTTAGAATATCGAGTTCTGCTTGAAGCAGTTGAATATAATGTATCGCTACTAAATACTGGTTCATGGGTCTCTCCTGATCATCTGAAAATCGTACTATTATTGTACCACTAAAGAATGAAAAAATGTAGTGATTATTTAATTTTTTACAGGATTTTTTTAGAAAAAATACGATGCTTTAAATTTCTGTTTAAAACTAATGACACTAGCAATTTTCTAAGAGTTTAAGAAATGAAAGATTTTTTAAAAAAGAAAAACACTCACGAATGAGTGCATTTCTAGTATTAATGGCTGACCATTTCTTGTGCAATTTCAAAGCCACTAAGTTTTCCAGGATAGTAAGTTGGCCAATTATCCATTTCTTTTAGAATCTCATCTTGGCTACTATTTCCAAAGAAAATATGGAAATGTGCTGAAGTTGTTGGATCTATTTGATGATCTGAAAATTGGACATACTGGTAAGGGTTATCTGCTGCTTGACTATCAGTTGCTGTAAAGAGATAACGAACACCTTTTTTACCAGAAGCATAGGTCAAAATCTTATACCCATCATAACGATAAGTGTGTGTCACACTGCTTCCATCATTCTTTGTGAAAGTCATGGTCATCTTTTTACCATCAATAGCAATTTTAGAAACGTCTGTTTGATAGCCCTTAGTGTAGTATTCTTTGTACTCTTGTGCAGTTTTATCTTTATTTAATAGAGATTTGTATTCAAATACTTGATCTAAAGTACCATCTTGAAGATAAGGATAAACCGATTGCCACTCACCAGACCAATCCGAAAGTTCTCTATCTTTAACATCTTTGTCATCGAAGTAACCATTTTGAACCGTTTTATTGTCATCACTTCCCGTTTCAGGTTGGATAGCTTTACCTTCAACGTCCGTTGTTAAACGAAGATTTTTTAGGTTCTCAGTCATAACACTGACATAGTCTTCACCTTTTTTCAACTGTTCCTTAGTTAGTGATTCAATTGGATTTAAAACTGCTGTCTTAACTCCTACTTCGTTAGCTAAGGTTTTAGCAACACTACTTGAAGCATTTTCCTCAAAATAGATATAGTTAATATCATATTCTTTGACATACTTAGAAAGGCTAGCGATACGTTTTGCAGAAGGGTCGGACTCAGCTGAAACACCTAAAATTGGTACCTGTGTCAAACCGTAATCTAAGGCAAGGTAGGCAAAAGCTGCGTGCTGAGTAACAAAACTTTTCTGTTTTGCTTGACTAAAGGCTTCAGTATACTCCTTATCCAAAGTCTTTAATTTTTTAAGGTATTTCTCGGCATTGGTTGTAAAGACTGCTTTTTTATCTGGATGCTGAGCAATCAAACCGTCTCTAATAGTTTCAACTAATTTTTGAGAACGTTTAGGTGAGAGCCAAACATGGGGATCATATTCGTGGTGATGTTCTTCTCCACCATGATCATGATCTTCTTCCTCTGTTCCAGGTAAAAGAACCATGCCTTGACTTGCCTTAATGACTTTTGTATTTTTTGTGTTGATAGACTTTTCAACTTTTGGAACCCAGGTTTCCATATTTTCATTTAGGTAGACAAAAGTGTCTGCTTTTTCAATGTCAGCGACATTCTTAGTAGATGGTTGGAAATCGTGGGCTTCACTTCCAGCAGGAATGAGATAAGACACCTCTCCCTCATCTCCTACAACCTGCTTGGTAAATTCATAAACAGGGTAAAAGCTCGTCACAACTTTCAAATCACCATTTCCTTTTGAACCGTGGTGACTAGTCGTATAATAAATACCTGCACCAGCAGCTAAAACAACTGCTGCTAATCCTGCTAGGCCAAAAATGCGTTTCTTCTTCATGATATTCCTTTCAAAATACTTAACCAGTTAATAGTTTACTGGTTAAGTATATCACACTTCATTTATTTTGCAAGTCCTAAAATAAAAAAATTGAAATATTTCGACGAGAAAGAATTATTTGATATACTGGAAATATCATTTGGAAAGTAGGTTATACATGTTTCGAAAATTAATCCTATATCTTTTTTTATTGCTTTCAGCCATAGGCCTGACTTATGATACGCAATCATACACTTCAGGCGCTTTGTCTGGTTCGGCATACGGTATTATTGGACTATCGACACTGATTGCCTTATGTTATATCGTACCAGGAATATTTCTGATTCTGTACTTAGGCAAGAGATGGCAGGTGAAACCACTTGTTCTCATATTTGCTCTAATTGGTGGAGTCTTTATCACAGGATGGATAGCTGGTTATGCCAATACCATTTCTCACGACTGGGTGACTGCTCATCTTTCTTCAAAGAGCTTCTTCTACCGCTTTGAGGATGCCCTTATGGCTCCCCTAGTTGAAGAACCCCTAAAACTGGCAGCTTTCCTCTTTGCTATCTATATGGTACCAACGAAAAGTTACAAGGGGATCTTGCTTGTTGCTATTACGGCAGGTCTTGGCTTCCAGATTAGTGAAGACTTCTCCTATATTCTTTCAGATTTGCCTGATGGTTTTTCTTATACGATTTCAGGTATTCTTGGTCGAACTATTGGTGCCGTATCGTCTCACTGGCTTTACACATCCTTCCTTGCTATGGGGCTAGTCCTTATATGGCGTTCCCGTCAAAAACTCATTAATTCTAAATACAGTCTTATTGGTATACTTTATGCTTTCGGTGCTTTTGCTGCACACTTTGCTTGGAATTCACCTCTTCGAAATTTAGAAAGCGATTTGCCATGGGCATCAGGTCTTCTCATTTCACTCAATCTTTTCTTCTTTATTACGCTTTATCAGCTCCTCTCGAAACTGGATAAAGAAAACAAGTAATGTTTACAATACTAAAAAACCTTTCCAATTTTATGGAAAGGCTTTTTTGATGACTTTAATCACTCATAGAAAAACGATTGGTCATCAAATTACTTGCATCATCTAAAACTTTTGCCAATAGTTTATCTGTTTCTGACTGAATCTTATCACTAATTTTTTGATTTTCAGCTTCAAAATCAATACTCTCACCATTTGCTAAAGCAGTATCTACATGATTAATCATAGCATGGCCAAGAGCCATAGTTGTTTCTACATAAGCATCCAAATCAGCTTCATGCTGTTGGAAATGAGGATCACAGATAGCAGCAATCAAGCGATTACTCCAGTAGAAATTACCTGTATCCACTTTATCAGTTGTTTGACGGAAATAAGCAGGTGTTGTTCCGACTTGAGTCCAGAATGGCACCATTGTACCAAATGGCATTGATCCATAGGCTAACCACTGAATTCCTGTTGTTTCTGATGGTTTGTTAGGACGCATTTGCAAGAGAGCTGTTTGACTAGTACGGTTGATACCGATTGGACGGAATTGGCGTTGACTCACCGCATCTCCTTGAGGTCCATAAGGATCGTAAGGTGTATCTTGGTAATGAAGACTCAAGACATATTTAACATCTTCAACTGTAATTTTGCGGTATGGTTTTTGACACCATGGAATAAAGAATGATTTTGGATCATAATCTTTTTCTGGATTCAAGAATTTCTGCATTGCCCAGGCACGTGGTGTATTATAATGACGATCCTTATCTCGTTGGCTACCAAAAGCATAACGTGGATTAAAGTGTTCATTAGAATAAGTCAAATCCAAGTGATGTTTATTAATAAAATCTCGAATGTCTGGTGAGGCTAAATAGTCGTCTGGATTTTCAAACTCATAGTGATCGATGCCAAGTTGGTTTGGGTTAGTGACATAGGCATCATCTGGAACACGTCTTGCAATCCAATGGTGACCACCAATGGTCTCTAGCCACCAAATTTCTTCAGTATCTGAGAAAGCAATACCATTAGATTCGTAAGTTCCGTAAGTTTCAAGAAGTTGCCCCAAACGAAGGACACCTTCACGCGCCGTCTTAATATATGGCAAGACCAATGTTAACATATCCTCTTCTCCAAAACCATCTTTAACAAGAGGGTCTGCACCGAGTACACGCGCATTGGTGGTGATTGTTTCTGTTGCACTCATGGCAACATTAGCTGAGTTAATACCAGCTTCACCCCAGATACCGTCTTTACCAAGTGCATCTGGAACAGAAGTATAACGTAGAGGATTATCTGGCAAATCAATTGAAAACTTGCTAAGCACAGACTGGTAATGACGCGGTTGGTCTTCAGGGGTCACGACGAGAAATTCTTTGGGCGTAAAAACGCCAGATTGAGAATCCTCAGTACGTGCAATCATGGTAGAGCCATCATATGAGGCTTTCTTACCTACTAAAATCGTTGTACAAGCCATAAAAGCTTCCTTTCTACTTACAAATCGTCCGCAATTTTATTGATTTTTCTGAGACGATGATTGACACCACTCTTGGTCAGAGGAGGTTCTATACTATCTGCGATTTGCTGGATAGAGTAATCTGGATTGGCAATACGGAGTTGGGCAATTTGGCGCAGCTCCACAGGTAAAATCTCCAAGCCAACCGTATCCATAATCTTGATAATATTATTAATTGTTTTCATACTAGCACTAATCGTTCTAGCAATATTAGCTGTTTCCGCATTATTGGCACGATTCAGATCATTTCTGGTCTCTCGCATAATTTTGACCTCTTCGAAGGTATCCTTAGAGTTCATTGCACCAATAACAAGGAGGAAATCCATAATATCCTCAGCTTTTTGAAGATAGGTCACAAAACCATTTTTATGACTCAAAACCTTGGCATCGAGCATAAATTTTTTCATGAGAGAAGCCAAGTCCTCTGCGTGGTCTTGGTAAACGGAAAAAATCTCTAATTGATAACGGCCTTTTTCAGGATCACGAACTGTTCCAGTGGCCAAAAAAGCACCTCGTAAATAGGATCTTCCAGCTTCGTCATCTTCCATTACTGATGTTTCAATGCCTGTTTCAAAGCCAAAGAAAGAATCCGCCAATTGTAAATCGGACAAAATATCATTGACATGGTCAGCTACAAAAACCGTGTAAACACGATTTTTCTTGAGATTAGTCTTGTTGTGATGTCTCAATTCAGGATTACTCTGATAACGACTTTCCATTAATTGGTAGATATGTCTCGCAATCTTTGCATTTTCTGTTGAGATGGAAAGAGTCAATCCTTGGTTGGTCAATCCAACAGAACCAGACATCTTAATCAATGCCGACAATTCAGCCTTGTCTTTGCTTGAAGCTGCAATTATCTCTTCTTTAACCTTAATTGTGAAACTCATGACTTATTCCTCACTAGATGCATGAGCTCATCCACTACCAAGTCACCATGGTGGAAGGCACCACCATTTTCAAGTCGCAAAAAATTAGAAGACACAACTGTTTTTGCTTCACGACGTAAGCCCTCAAAATCATGCTCAACCTGAACAAGGTATTCATCAAATTTATTACTTGCCATGTATTCCTTAGGCACTTTCTTGATATTAACTAAGACATTGTCAATCACATCGGAGCCAAGATGACGATTAAGAACAGCCACATGGTCGGCATCTGAAAATTGCTCAGTTTCTCCGTACTGCGTCATAATATTACAAATGTATGTGACATCAGCCTTGGTCTCAATAAGAGCCTGACGAATCTCTGGTATCACCAGGTTGGGCAAAATCGATGTATAAAGAGACCCAGGACCTAAAACAATCATATCACTATTAATAATAGCATCAACAACCTTACGACTGGCCTTAGGCTCTTCATCATTATAGGTATTGGACACATAAACGCGCTCAATCATGCCATCGTACTGGGCAATACTACTCTCACCTGCTACTTCATGACCATCTTGAAAAACGGCATGAAGCGTCAAGGCAGTCTCACTGGCAGGATAAATCTTACCTGTGACGTGGAAAAACTTCGTCAGAAGCTGCATGGCATTATAGGTAGATCCCTGCATTTCAGAAATTCCAGCGATGATTAGATTTCCGAGTGGATGACCGGCCAAAGCGCCATCGGTTTTATCAAAACGATATTGGAAAACTCTTTCATAAAGTTTAGGCATATCACTCATAGCTACCAAAACATTACGCAAATCCCCTGGAGGTGTCAGTTGCATGATATCACGCAAATCTCCTGAAGAACCGCCATCATCAGCTACAGTTACCACAGCAGTGATATCAACATCCTTATGGCGTAAACTACGAAGAATGACTGGAATACCAGTTCCCCCACCTATTACTGTAATTCTTGGTTTTTTCATGAACGATTCACCGTCTCCTTACGTCGATCCTTATCACGATGTGTTTCATTGACTGTCCAATCATTTTTTAGATCTTGGGCTAGACGATGTGCAAAAGCTACACTACGGTGTTGACCACCTGTACACCCAACAGCAATAGTAAGAACAGACTTACCTTCTTTTTTGTAGCCAGGTAGAATTGGTTTAATAAGCTGTTTCAAATGATTGTAAAAGTCTTCTGATTCCGTATGCTTCATGACGTAATCAAAAACCTCTTTATCCAAACCTGTGAGGTTACGAAGGGCAGGATCATAATAAGGGTTTGGCAAAAAACGGACATCAAAAACCAGATCTGCATCCAATGGCAGTCCATATTTAAAACCAAAACTCAAAACTTCAATACGGAAAGAAGATTGGTCTTGCTCAGATGAAAACTGTTCAGAAATAGCCTTACGAAGTTGACGCGGAGTCAATTCTGTCGTATCAACTACGTTTTGACTCAAACTCTTAAGCGGTGACAAAAGCTCACGCTCTAACTTGATTCCATCCAAAACACGGCCATCTGCCGCCAGTGGGTGACTACGACGTGTCTCTTTGTAACGAGAAACCAATTCACCATCCGTAGCGTCCAAGAAAAGAATCTTGAAATTAAGTTCCTCATTGCTTTCTAATTTATCCAAAATATCGTTGATTTCATCGAAGAACAAGCGACTTCGCATATCAACGACAAGAGCAATCTTATCTGTCTCTTCACTATGTTTTACCAATTCGATAACCTTTGGTACCAAAGAAGGTGGCATATTATCAATAGTGAAGTATCCAATATCCTCAAAGGATTGAATCGCTACAGTCTTACCTGCTCCGCTCATCCCTGTTACAACAACTAAATTAATTTTTTTCGTTCCCATGAGACTCCCTTTCTAGTCTTTCTTCTTTCAAGACACGAATATCGTCTGACATTTTTTCAACTTGTTGGCTAACCCCCATAATCATTTCTGTCTGCAATTTTTGAATAGTAAGCAAATCTGATTGGTCTTGTTGCACCAAGTGATCAATTTTTTCATGTAAAAGTCGGATTTCTTCCTTTGATTGTTTATTGACGTTATAGTCATTTCGTGCTTGCAATCGATCGTAATCCGATGCCCGATTCTGACTCATCATAATCAATGGTGCCTGAACGGCAGCTAGAGTGGACAAGGCCAAATTCAACAGAATAAAAGGATACTTATCAAAGGCAATCCCAAAGGGTTGAACAACATTCAGCCCCATCCAAATAGCCATAAAAGCAACAAATGACAAGATAAAAGTCCAAGATCCACCAAATCGGGCCACTTCATCCGCCACTTTTTGACCAAAAGTAATTCGACTATCCAATTGTTCCTGGACATCCTGGTCCTCGTAGAGCAAACTCTTGGTCACATCATGAACTGTTTCACGCACGTGCTCATTTTTCTCATTAGCATTTGCGATAATCTCGTCGAGAAAAACTAACCTATAATCCAAAAGGCTAATATTACTAATGAAATCATGTCCTTGTAAATCAGGATAATCTTTTTTCAAAAGCACCTGCAAACGACTATTTAGTCGTTCGAAATAGGAGCCATCGGTTTCATCGAACCACTCTTTAGAGATATAATCCTGAACTCTCTTAACCTGCATATTTTCGCCTTCTTTCTAGGCTCTATTATACCATATTGAAAGCTTAAACGTTCAATAGATAAAGGAAAAGAGTCCAAGACTAACCTCAGACTCCTCATTATTGGGACAATTAATTTAACATCTTCTTATTGGTAATTCAAAGTCCAGTAGTAAGTACCATCACCTGCGACAACACAAGCCACTGCAGCTTGAGTAGCATCTGGACTCATGAGAAGTTCACGAATACCACTACTCAACCATTTATTGGCTACAACTGAACCATCAGATTCACGACGGTAAACAATGCCATCACTGTTGTAAGTGTGTGAAATATCTTTAGCATGTGGAAGGGTTGTGCTATTGTAAAGATCATCAGACCATGTAAGTGCTGGCAAACCAGCAGCTGTACGCTGTGCATTGATTTCATTAAAAGCAGCCTTAGCTGAGTCCACTTCAACGTAATCAGAATTTTCAGTTGGTTCTACATGATAAACAAATTTAACATATCCAAATTCAACATCACTATATTTTTTGTCGTCAACACCGCTCTTGAGATTAGCTGTAATAACATAGTCACGTGCCCAAGCACTGCCCTTAGAAGCGTTGAAGTTGTCAACATCTTCAATTTCCCAAGTTACATTACAATCCCAGCCAGCATTGTCTATGAATTTTGGAGCAAGATTATTAATGACATAGTCTTTGAATTCATCAACATTTTGGAATGGAAGAGCTTCTCCCGCTTTACCAGTACCAACTACATTTTCAGAATACAGCTTAACACTTGATGCGTTGTCATCGTACATGTATTCGTCGTTTCCTGCTGGTTTATGGAAATCTGGATCAAGCTCAAGGTCATCATTGGCAGTACCATTGTAGAGTTTCCACTTACCATCAACCCATTTGTAATAACCATCGATACCACGCGCATTTTCCTCATCAGTCATTGCGACACGGTAGTAATACGTACCGTTGTCATCTACAAATCGTGGGTCTGAGTGCATGCGATAATCTGTTGGTGGCAATGTTGGTTTTGGCAACTTATCATAGTCAATGTTTGTTTCAGGCGCATATGGTGGTTTTTCAAGTTCAGGAGCTTCAGAACTTGTTTCTGATGTTGAACCTGTTTCTGAAGTTGCTGTTGAAGAAGATTCAGAAGTTACAGTCGAACTTGAGTTACCAGTTGAAGCTACTTCTGAACTTGCAGACGAAGT
>NZ_KV832025.1:0-1485 GCF_001837325.1 Streptococcus sp. HMSC065H07 | reverse complement strand
TTTTATTCACTAGCTTGCTCCCATTGTTTAGAGAGGTAGCGAGAGTAGCTAGAGATGGCAAAGTTAACCACGAAATAAGCTAAAGCCACAATACCGTATAAGGTAAAGATTTGGCTTGGTTCGTAGTAACCACCCATCAAAATCTGACTCTTACCAAATAATTCCTGTAAGGCGATAACAGAGTAAAGGAAAGAAGTATCCTTGATAACCGTTACGAATTGAGAAATGATAGATGGTAACATCTTACGAATAGCTTGTGGGAAGATGATGTAAATAAAGATTTGTCTGTTGTTAAACCCTTGAGACAAGCCTGCTTCCGTTTGGCCATGGTCAATAGAGTTCAGTCCCCCACGAATGATTTCCGCCAAGGCAGCTGAAGTAAAGACCGTGAAAGAGGTAATCCCTGCCGCAGTTGACTTGAGTTGGAAGACCAGGAAGATGATGAAAATCCAAAGCAAGTTAGGAACGTTACGGACGAACTCAACGTAGATAGAAGCGATCCAACGAAGGATAGGATTCTTTCCGTTACGCATAACCGCCAGAATTGTTCCGAACAAGGTAGATAGCACGATGATGAAGAAAGACAAGTAAAGGGTCGTCCACATCCCTTGTGCCAAGAATTTAAGGTTAGTAGCTGATAAAACTTCTGACATAGTGGACCTCCTTAGTAAGCTTTCTTATTCTCTTCTTCTTTACGACGTGCCCAAGTAGCTAGAGGGAAACACATGATAAAGTAGAGGAAGGCAGCTCCGGCAAAGGCCGGCACATAGTTAGTGGTATCATAAGCCCAAGCCTTAGCAGTGAACATAATATCAGCCCCAGAAATAATGGCAACTGTAGAAGTATTCTTAATCAAGTTAACCACTTGGTTGGTCAATGGTGGCAAGATAGTACGCACGGCTTGAGGTAAGATGATGATACGCATGGTATCAGCGTAGGTGAATCCTTGAGACAAAGCCGCTTCGGTTTGACCTTTAGGAACTGCCTCGATACCTGTACGAATAATTTCAGAGATATAGGCTCCTGTGTAGACACCCACACAAAGGATAGCCGTCAATGAAATTGGGATCATGACATGACCATCAGTCAAGATTGAAATCCCATAGAAGACAACCACGAATTGCACAAGCAAGGGTGTGTTCTGGAAGATTTCTACATAAACACGTGAAATGCCACGAAGGACCTTGTTATGAGTCGAACTCATAGCTCCAAAGATAAGCCCAAGAAGAAGAGCTACAATCAAGGCACCAATCGAAATACCAAGAGTGTAAAAGAAACCTTTGGCAAACTGCCCAAAGTTAGCGAAGAAAGCAGCCCAACGTTCAAGAGCGAAAGGACTAGCCGTTTCAGTTAAAAGATACATAAATTCAGGACTCCTTTCTATTTATCTTCAGCCTTAGCTGGTTTCAAGTGATACTTATCGTAGAGTTTTTGAAGGCTACCATCTTTTTGCCATTTAGCAATCAAATCGTTGGTATAATCAAT
>NZ_KV832024.1:5317-38745 GCF_001837325.1 Streptococcus sp. HMSC065H07 | reverse complement strand
CTACAGTTGAAGCTACTTCTGAACTTGCAGACGATGTTGAATCTACGGTTGATGGTACTTCTGAACTTGCAGATGACGTTGAATCTACGGTTGATGGCGCTTCTGAAGTTGCTGATGACGTTGAATCTACGGTTGATGGTGCTTCTGAAGTTGCTGATGACGTTGAATCTACAGTTGATGGTGCTTCTGAAGTTGCTGATGACGTTGAATCTACGGTTGATGGTGCTTCTGAGCTTGCTGATGACGTTGAATCTACAGTTGAAGTTGTTGGAGCTTCAGAATCTGTGCTTGAAGCCTTAACAAGTACCCACTTACCATTTGAATAATAGTAATAATCGCCATTATCTTTCAAATAATAGTGAGTACCATTTTCATAACGGTAGTGAGGGTCATTTCTCAAAACCTCATAACCTGTCGTTGGTGTATTGTTAGAACCACTATTGTTGTTATTATAGTCACCACCACGAACCCAACGTCCATTATAGTTTACATAGTAGCTACCATCACTCAAGATGTAGTACAAATAGCCATTGCTATAGCGGTAAGTCCCTGATTCATTATAGTTGTTGTAACCAGGATTATAGTTGTTATAGCCATAATTATAGTTATAGCCATAGTTATAGTTTGGATAGTAATTATTGTAACCGTAGTTATAGCCATAATTGTAATTATAGCCTGGGTAATAGCCATTATATCCGTAGTTATAACCATAGTTTGGATAATAGTTGTTATACCATGGATTATAAGAATAGTTATTATAGTAACCTCGGCCATAATAACTATCGGCCTGTGCATGATTGTTGCCAACTACCGTTGGTGCTAAAATAGCTGCCCCTAGGACAGCACATGAAAATAATCGTAAACTCTTTCTCATTGTCTTTTCCCCTTTTTAAAAACAAATATACCTTTTATAAGCAAGCGCTTACGCTTCTGTTTTACTTTAATTGTAGGAGATAATACTTCTATTGTCAAATTATTTTAATAATAGAACTTTCTAAGAACAGACCAATAAAAAACTAACAATGACCTTACTTTTACTTGTAAAAAATAATTGATCAGCTTTCTTTTACACCCTAAAGACAGGTGTTTAACAAAATAAAAAAACCCTTAATATAAGGACTTTTAGCATGATATTAACGATTATCAATATTTTCTGGGTAAAGATCGTGATTAAAAAGACGTTGCTCTGCCATCTTTTCATACTTAGTTTCTGGACGACCATAATTATAATAAGGATCAATAGAAATACCACCACGAGGTGTAAATTTACCCCAAACTTCTAAGTAACGAGGGTTCAAAAGCTCCACCAAATCTTTACCAATGGTATTAATACAGTTTTCATGGAAATCTCCGTGATTACGGTAACTAAAGAGGTAAAGCTTTAGAGATTTAGACTCAACGCACAGCTGGTCTGGAATATAAGAAATATAGATACTTGCAAAATCAGGTTGGCCAGTAATAGGACAAAGTGACGTAAATTCTGGACAGTTGAATTTGATAAAGTAATCATTATCAGTGTGACGATTATCAAAAGACTCCAAGACTTGTGGAGAGTATTCAAAAATATAAGGTGTCTCCTTATTACCAAGGAGAGTGAGGTTTTTCATTTCTTCTTGTTGTGACATTTTTCTTCCTTTGTTGTTAATTTTTCTAGACCTTTATATGGTCGATTTTTAATCTAAATTTCTAATGTTAATCATTAAAAAAGTAAAAATACTATCAATTCTAAGCTTATAGAATGTGAAGATTAGACTCCGCGCTCATTATCATAGAGTAGGGTATGAAGCTGAGGGAGAACACGCACATTTCCCCACGAGTCATCAGCAGCTATTGTCTCCCAGAGCTCTTTGAGGCGATCTAATTGATGTTGGACAATATTACCTTCTGCTTTCGGTTCAGGATTACCAGCCGAAAGAAACATGACATCTGGCTGATAACGTTCTTGAATCATTTTAGCAAAGGCTAAATCATCATCGTCGAAAACAGGAACCTTAAAGGTAACTTTGTCAGGATCAAGTTGTGAAACAATAAAGTCAAGGGTCTCCATATTGACTTCCATCTTGGATGATGGTGGTTTAGGACTTAAGGTTACTTGATCAATATCCTTGAGCCACTCCTGCCAGCGAGAACCCTGAGTTTCAACTGCCAAAGTCACTCCTCTAGCCTTGAGTTTTGAAACGAGTTCAGCCATATTTGCCGCTAAAAGAGCTGGGTTCCCTCCAGAAAGAGTAACATAGTCGTAAGTTCCTAGCGCATCCAAAGCTTCGATAACTTCATCAGCTGTCATACGCGTTGGCTTCTCTGACCCGTCCCAAGTGAAAGCAGAATCACACCAATCACAATGGTAATCACATCCTGCTGTCCTTACAAACATGGTCTTTTGACCGATAGCTCGGCCTTCCCCTTGAAAAGTCGGTCCGAAAATTTCAAGCACTGGCAGTTTGAGTACACGTTCTCTAGTCATCCAACCACTCCCGTCTAAACTCTGCGAAGGCTGTTGGTGTTTCATAAAGACGCACATATTCCAAACGAAGTCCTCTCTCCTCTGGCAGATGTTGACTCGTCGTCTGGAAAATCCAGAAAACCATATTTTCCGCAGTTGTATTCATATAAGGCAAAGTTTCATTTAGATAACGGTGATCTAACTGTGGTTCCAAATGGTCCTTATAAATGCTCTTTAGATCACCAAAATCGTAGGTCATACCACGCTCATCCAAGTATCCACTTACTGCAATCTGAAGATGGTAGGTATGGCCGTGAAGTGATTTGCATTTGCCTTCATAATTAAAGAGATGGTGGGCAGCATCAAAAGTAAACTCTTTAGAAACCATTGTACGATGAGGATTGTAAACCAAGGACTCACCTGTTTCCTTTTTGATTTCTTTCGGTGCAAAGAACATTAAGCTTCTCCTCTTTCTGCTAGATATTTTTCAAGGCCCTTTTGACGCAAGTGGCAGGCAGGGCATTCCCCACAACCAGTTCCAATAATACCGTTATAGCAAGTTAGCGTTTTTTCACGAACATAGTCAAAAGCTCCTAGTTGGTCAGCCAAAGCCCAAGTCTCAGCCTTATCCAACCACATGAGTGGGGTTTGGATAACAAAATCATAGGCCATGGCAAGATTAAGTGTGACATTAAGCGATTTGACAAAAACATCACGACAGTCTGGATAACCAGAAAAGTCTGTCTCACAAACACCCGTAACAATGTCAGTGATACCACGTTGCTTAGCCAGAACAGCTGCAAAAGAAAGGAAGAGATGATTACGCCCGTCCACAAAGGTATTAGGAACTTCACCTTCTTCTGCCTCAATCTCAATATCAGATGTTAAGGCATTTTCAGTGATTTGACCAAGCAAAGACATGTCCAAAACATGGTGTTTAAGCCCTTGTTCTTGCGCAATCTCTTTAGCTACTTCAATTTCTAAGCTATGACGTTGCCCGTAAGCAAAAGTAACTAATTCAACTGTTTCATAATGTTTTAGAGCCCAAAATAGGCAAGTAGTAGAATCTTGACCGCCACTAAAGACGACCAAAGCTGATTGACGTTTCATAATATTCCTCTTTATTCGTGATGTCTGAGACACATAAAAAGGCCCCTTGGGGGAGCCAAAAAAACGCCAGTAATGGTTTTTTTTAGCGATGGTGTCTCCCAAACATCGAAAATGATTTATCTTTAATAGTCTATCATAGTTGAGAAAAAAAGAAAAGAGCCAAGGCTCTCTTCATTAATCAATCTCAGCGATAACTTCGATTTCAATTTTAACATCTTTTGGCAAACGTGCCACTTCTACTGCAGAACGTGCTGGGAAATCAGATGTAAAGGCAGTTGCATACACTTCATTAAATGGAACGAAATCGTTAATGTCACTTAGGAAGCAAGTTGTTTTGACAACGTGATCAAAGTCTGTACCAGCTTCCGCCAAAATAGCACCAACATTTTTAAGAACTTGTTCTGTTTGCTCTTGAATTGTTTCACCAATGATTTCACCTGTTTCTGGTGACAATGGTACTTGACCAGAAGCGAACAAAAGATTGCCAACGATTTTACCTTGAACATAAGGTCCGATTGCTGCTGGTGCTTTATCAGTATGAATAGTTTTTGCCATGATAGTTCTCCTTTGACTAATATGTTGCTATTATAACAAAATATTCTGAAAATTGAAATATATAATTCCAAAAAGAAAAGAATCAGCACTAGGCTAATCCTTCTCCTACTATTTCAGATACTTTTTGACATAGCTATAGTAGTCTGGTTTTTCTTTTTTATTAAGTGCAAAGAGCATTTGGCCTAAAGATTTCACACGACTTGATTCTTATTGTAAAGGATGTGCCTACTTTACCACAATTTATCAGATAAAAAAACTCTCCCTGCACAGCAGAGAGAGTTCGTTCGGATTTTGTTAAGCAAGATGCTATTATCCAATTTAAACTTATGTAGACTAATAAAAGTCTGGAATATTAATCCATCTTTGTCCCTTAATTTATTATCTTGCCCATTTTCCACAATCCAATCAGTAAGAGAGGGAAAGAGAATAGCGTTACAAGGCCCAGGATGATAAAGACTACTACAAATCCATAACTATCGATGAACCAACCCGTCAGTGGGAAGATGACAATCATGGATAGACTAAACATCATCGAATTGATGCTCAGCATGGTTGCCCGTACACTGGATGGTAAATAGCCTTGTAAATCATTGTAGTAAATGGGTTGATAAACCGCATAAAGTGCATTGGTCAAAAGATAAACACTTAGATAGGCGAATGGAGTTCTCAACCATACCAACAGCAAGGCCAACCCTGTCAGCGCAACCAGAATTGGAAAGACTTGATTGCTATTCCATTTTTTCCCGATTTGACTAGCTAGATAAACAGCTAGAAGATTTAAGAGACTACCAACAAGCATGATGAGCGATACTTGCCAACTGGCTAGGTCACTGATTTTCTGTTGGTAGTAAAAATAAAACATACACATGATGGTTCCTAGCAGTTGATAGGTGAGCATCCAGTAAAATAAGACCGGTTTCTCCTGCCATTCTTGTTTCACCACCACCAATATCCGTTTTAAGGTTAAGCGATCTCTTTCATCACTCTTAGTTTCTGGCTCCTTCATCAGAAAAATCAAGAGAATGGAAACTAATGAAAGGCCAATCGCAATATGATAGGTCCAGGCCAAGGCTCCGTGAACAAAGAAACCAGCAACAACTGTACCTAGAGTTCGGGTGACTTCTGCCACACCAGACAAAAAGCTAGAAATCTGAAGATAGCGGTCCTTTTGACCTGCTTCAACTGCTGAATCATATAAGAAAGCCGTACTGGTCCCCGAGTCAAAATTGTAAGACCAAGCATTGACCATCATGGCAATCGCATAGATCCAAAAATTTCCCTGACCAAGTAAGATCAAGACAGAGGATCCAATACTGGCCAAGCGAGCCAAATAGAGATTGGTCTTGTAGCTAAACCTATCGGCCAACATACCTGATGGAATCTCACACAAGAGACTTGTCCCATGAAAGATACTTTCTAGTAAACCGATTTGAAGTAAGGAAAGACCATTCTGAATGAAAAATAAAATCCAAAAACTGGTGATTCCAAAATAAGATGTGAATTCCAGTCCTGCTAGAAGTGGAATATTGCCTTTGTAAGTTCTTTTAAACATCGTTTTCTCACTTTCAATATGTAATTTGATTGTTTCTAAAAGACTTACTTAGAGTTGCCTACATTTTCCTCACCCTCCTTAATTTAAAGTAAAAACGCCAGTTGGCGTTTTTATTTCAGATACTTTTTGACATAGCTATAGTAGTCTGGTTTTTCTTTTTTATTAAGTGCAAAGAGCATTTGGCCCTTAATGGGTTCTTTCTCATCATTTGGTTGTAGAAAAAGAGCAACCTCTTTGGATTGAGTTGGGAAAAATACCGTATAAGACGTCTCTTTCCCCTGATCTTTTACTTTTAGCGAATAATAGGTAAAGTCATCTTTAGACTTGGGACCATCAACTGTGTAGTTATAATCCTGCTCACCAATCTTGACCTTATCTTTCTTGAAGACAATCGTATAATCCTTCTTTAAGGCATCTTGTGCATGCCATTCACCCTCTAGTGAGGGAGCAGACTTGCTACAAGCTACCATCGAAACCATACAAAGTAAGGCCAAAAGACCAAGTAACCATCTTTTCATACTTTTGCACTCCTAAAGAATTTTACTTATGGTTTGATACGGTGCAACATACGTGGGAACGGAATAGCTTCACGGATGTGTTTTGTTCCAGCTACGAAAGTAACCATACGTTCAATACCGATACCAAAACCACCGTGTGGTACCGAACCATATTTACGAAGGTCAAGGTAGAATTCGTATTCTGAACGGTCCATTCCGAGTTCATCCATTTTAGCTACAAGAGCATCGTAATCATCTTCACGCATTGAACCACCGATGATTTCACCATAACCTTCTGGAGCCAAAAGGTCTGCACAAAGAACGCGCTCAGGATTACCAGGGACTGGTTTCATGTAGAAGGCCTTGAAGCTTGCTGGATAATTAACAACGAATGTTGGAACACCAAAATAGTTAGAAATCCAAGTTTCGTGTGGTGAACCAAAGTCATCTCCATGTTCGAGGTGCTCGTAATCAGTATCTTCATCATTTTCATGTGCTTGAAGAAGATCGATAGCTTCATCATATGACACGCGTTTGAATGGCTCAGCAATGTATTTCTTAAGAAGATCTACATCACGTTCAAGGATTTCAAGAGCTTGTGGCGCACGATCAATAACACCTTGAATAAGAGCTTTAACATAAGCTTCTTGCAAATCAAGTGACTCATCATGTGACAAGAATGAATACTCAGCATCCATCATCCAGAACTCAGTCAAGTGACGACGTGTTTTTGATTTTTCGGCACGGAAAACAGGACCAAAGTCAAATACACGACCAAGAGCCATGGCACCAGCTTCAAGGTAAAGCTGACCAGATTGGCTTAGGTAAGCAGGTGTACCAAAGTAATCCGTTTCAAACAATTCTGTTGAATCTTCAGCTGCATTTCCTGACAAAATTGGACTATCAAATTTGATGAAACCATTTTTATCAAAGAACTCGTATGTTGCGTAAATAATCGCATTACGAATTTGTTGGACAGCCATTTGTTTACGTGAACGCAACCAAAGGTGACGATTATCCATCAAGAAGTCAGTTCCGTGTTCTTTTGGTGTGATTGGATAATCATGTGATTCACCGATGACTTCTACTGCTGTCACATCCAACTCGTAACCAAATTTTGAACGTTCGTCTTCTTTGACCACACCAGTCACATAAACTGATGTTTCTTGGCTAAGGCGTTTAACAGTATCAAATTTTTCAGTACCTTCTTCTTCACCGTATTTTTCGATGAAGTTAGGTTTGAAAGCTACCGCTTGGAAGAAGGCAGTTCCATCACGCAATTGAAGAAAGGCTAATTTCCCTTTACCTGATTTGTTAGCTACCCATGCACCGATAGTGATTTCTTCGCCCACGTGTTTAGGCACATCAATAATTGAAACTAATTGTTTAGACATGTAATTACTTCTCTTTTCTTTTGATCTATATTAATTCTATTTTTCCATAAAGGCTTTGATTCGGCGGACTGCTTCTTTCAAAGTATCCAAGTCTGTTGCATAGCTAAGACGAATATTTTCAGGTGCGCCGAATCCTGCACCTGTTACCAAAGCGACTTCAGCCTCTTCAAGGATAGCATTTGTAAAATCATTAACATTTGTGTAACCTTTGATTTCCATCGCTTTTTTAACATTAGGGAAGAGGTAAAAGGCACCTTGAGGTTTGATGACTTCAAAGCCAGGCACTTCAGCTAGGAGTGGATAAATCGTATTCAAACGTTCCTCAAAAGCCTGACGCATTTCTTCGATAGAAGACTGATCACCTGTTAAGGCTTCAATAGCAGCATATTGAGAAACTGCTGTAAGATTTGATGTCGTTTGACTGATAATCTTAGCCATACCTGAAATAATTTCTGGATCTCCGACAGCAAAACCAACACGCCAACCTGTCATAGCATAGGTCTTGGAAACACCATTAATCACAATTGTTTGCTTACGAATGGCATCTGAAAGACTTGAAATTGGAGTAAAGGTGTTGCCATTATAGACCAAACGTCCATAGATATCATCTGCTAAAATCAAGATATCGTGCTCAACCGCCCAGTCACCAATTGCTTGCAATTCTTCCTTACTATAAATCATTCCTGTTGGATTTGATGGAGAATTAAGCAAGACAACTTTGGTTTTTTCAGTACGGGCCGCTTCAAGTTGTTCAACCGTTGCTTTAAAGTGATTAGCTTCAGTCGTTTGGAAAGTGACCGGAACACCCTCAACCATTTTAACTTGGTCTACATAAGAAACCCAGCAAGGTGTTGGAATAATGACTTCATCACCAGGATTGATAACCGTAGCAAAGAAAGCATATAAGATAAACTTCGCACCAGTGCCGACAACAACCTCATTTGGTTTTACAGCATAGCCATAGAAGTTTTTCATGTAAGTGCTAATCGCATCCTTAAGTTCTGGAAGTCCAGAAGCCACGGTATAAAAACTTGCTTTACCATTTTCAATAGAGGCAATGGCAGCATCTTGAATGTTCTTAGGTGTTACAAAATCTGGTTCACCAAGTGTCAAACTCAAGATATCACGTCCTTGAGCTTTAAGAGCTTTAGCACGCGCACTGGCAGCTAAAGTAACACTTTCTTCCATTTGTAATACACGATTTGATAATTTTGTCATTTCATTATAGTCCTTCCACTTTAATAACCTGACCTGAGATAAAATCAACCAGATAATACTGGGTTCCTGACTTCACTTCCCAAATAGGAGTTTTGCCATACTTTCCTAGGTGGACATAGGATATATCCTTAGCACCATAGGCTTTAGCAGCTTTCTTAGCCACTGACTTACTAATACCATCCGATTGCTTGTAGATATCAACCTCACCTGAATCATGACTCACGATAACAGCCAGTTTCTCACCTTGACCAGACTTTCCAAGAAGTCCGTAATAGGTAGCCTCACCATGGTAGATATCAAATTCAGTAACAGTCTTAATATCTGCTTTGCTCTCTGCTATGGCAATAACCTTCTTTTCAGCGTCTACATAAGGCTTAGTCGCTACAATAAGAATAGCAGTCAAAGAGGCAATTAAGGTCACAACGATTACAATTATTCCAAAAATGAACTGTTGCTTTTTGGTCCAGGGTGAACGTTGTTTACGCATAATGCCTCCTAAAAAAGTTTCTGAATTTATTATATCAGAAAATGATAAATCTTTACATAGCAATATAGCTAGTATTGAGCAATTAAGTCTATCTTTTTTATAAGTCAGTAAAATTTATAAAACCTAAGTAATCTTAGAAAAGGTTGGTTTTTAAAAGTTAACTTTCTTGTTCTAAGAAATCCTGAATATCCTCTTTGACTTCCTCGAACTTAGCGGGCTTAAGCGCAACTTCTTGTGTCACTTCTTTTAGAAATAGTTTTCCATAACTCTTAACGAGCGGGCGATTATCCATAAGAAGAATAGCCGAGCGCTGTTCTGGACGTCTTTGAGCACGTCCAATAGCTTGTTTAAAACGTAAAACCGTCATGGGAAGACTGTAACTATCAAAGGTGCTCTTTCCTTGCTTAGAAAACCAAGATTCAATCTTTTGATAGAATGGATCCTTAGGATTGTCAAACGGCAGACGTGCAATAACCTCAATTACCCTATCTTGTTGGGCAAAGTCAACACCTTCCCAGAACGACCCCATACCGAGAAGGAGATTGGTCTCACCTCTATCAAAACGTTTTTTGACATTAAAAGCTGTCCCATTTTTCTCTTGAGTTAGGTGACGAACTTCCCTATGATCCAATAAATCTGAAACAGCCATCATACTCTTTCGAGATGTAAATAGTACTAAAATTGGGTATTCCATTTCAGATAGCTTCTGGAGACGCTTTGCAAGAGCAACTTCATACTCTTCCTCAGAAGCAATACCAATCATAGGCATGCTTTGATCAATCCAAATAGCTTGATTGGGTAAAGTATCCATTGGGAGGCTAACCTTGCGTACCTGATCTAAGCCTAATAAATCAGCCACATCTACATCAGGTCCCACATCAATAGTTGCTGAGACAATTATCACTTTTTGGGCACTTGGTAGATAAGCAGAAAGCTCTAAGAGCTCTTTGCGTGACGCCTTTAAATAAGTCACACGATGTTCCTGATAATAATCTGTTTCAAGCCAGAAATGACAGTAAAGGGGTGTCTTCAAGGGAGACAACATCTCCATCAAATCACTTTCACCTTCCAGTTCAGAAATGGTTTGTAGCAAACGATCTAATTGCTGGCGATTATACTGCTTCTGAGGAAATTGTTGATGTTCTTGGATTAGATGGCTAATTTCAAACTGCAAATTTTCGAGCAAGCGTTGTTGAAGTAAGGTTTGACTACCACTATCAAGAATTCGATGAATATGTTGCAACAGGACCGTAAGATTGACTTGATGACGTGAAAATTGTTCTAAAGCCAGGACCATCTTTTGTCCCTCATCAATCACAAGAGTTTTTCCTCGAACAAAATCATGATTATCTTCCATACGCGTCAACAGATAAGCATGGTTGGTTACAACTACCCTAGCTTCCTGAGCTTTTTGGTAGGACTGTTGCCAAAAATCATATTCAGCAAAAAGACTGTCCACCTTTAACTTACCATCGTGCTTAATCTCATCGAAATAAGCCATATATCGCTGCTTTTGTCTGATTTCGTCAAGATCCCCTGTCTCTGTTTCAGTCAACCAAACCAAGAGTTGCATTTTATAACGATTAATCAAACGGTTACTATCCTGACGAAGTAAGGTTTGGTAGAAGGCATCTAACTTGATATAATTCTGAGGTCCTTTGAGACTATGAAAGTTAATATTAAAGACATCCGATAATGCTTTAGCTTCCTGATTCATAATCTGATTTTGAAGGAGCTTGGTCGGAACAGCCACCACCACTTTTTCTATATCAGATTGCGCCAACAAAGGAAGCAAATAGCCATAGGTTTTTCCGATTCCAGTCTGAGCCTGAATCATGGAAATATCAGTATTATCAAGCTCTCTTTTTACTGCCTCAGCAAACTCACTTTGTTTAGGCCTTGATTCCAAATCTAAGAGAGCAATATTGGTATCAAAATCTTGAGACAGTTTTCGTTCAGACTTATAAGTCAAAGGTCTACGAAGAACAATTCCAGATTCTTCAAGCATGACATATTCTTTTGAAAGGCCTAAATTTTGACCTCTTATAGCATCACGAATAACCAATTCAGTCTCAAAAAGAAGATTATCTGAAAAGGTCAACAGCATCTCAATGGTCTGTCTAGGTAAGCTGGCAATCTTATCCATCAAATGAAACAAAAGCTGTCCGGTCGCTCTCGCATCTTCAATAGCGGTATGGGCCTGAGCTAGGTCAAGATTAAGAACCTTGGATAAATGAGATAGCTTATATTGTTCTAACGTCGGATAAAAGACTTGAGCCAATTCGACAGTATCCACACGAGGAGTTCTTAGTTCGAAGCCCTCCATGAAAAGTGCCTCAGCAAGCAAATTAGCGTCAAATTTGACATTATGGGCAACAAAAATACAGTCCTCAATCAGTTCAAAAATGGTTCTAGCAATTTCTGAGAAATCTGGGGCTTGAGCCAACTGCTGATCGGTAATCCCTGTTAAATGAATAATGTGATCATCGAGTTCTTGGTGTGGGTTGACATCACTCGCAAATTCGTCAATCACCTGACCATTTTGCATGATGACAATTCCCACCTGTATAATACTAGCCGTTGACGAAGCAGAGGTTGCTTCCAAGTCAACAATGGCATATTTATTCGTGTTTTTTTCACTCATAGTGACCTTATTATAGCATATCCAAAGCACCAAAAAAAGACAAAGCCATCATTCTGATATTGGAAAAAGCCTGAAATTCGTGCTACACTAGAGCTATGAAAATAAGACGAATTTTAAATCCTGTTGCTCAGGAAAACACCTATATTTTAGAAAACGATACAGCCTGTCTAGTCATTGATCCAGGAAGTGATACTTCTAGTATCTTAACTGAACTTAAAGCAATCGACAAACCAGTTGCTGCTATCCTTTTGACACATACACACTACGATCACATTATGAGTGTTGAGGCAGTCCGTCAGGCATACAATCATCCTCCTGTTTACGTTGCTGAAGCTGAAAAAGACTGGTTGCTGAATCCTATCGATAATTTATCTGGACTACCACGTCATGACGATATGGAAGACGTTATTGTCAATCCAGCAGAATACTACTTCGATTTCACTCAGGACTATAACATCGAGGATTTCCAGTTTAAAGTTGTTCCAACCCCAGGACACTCTATTGGAGGTGTTTCTTTTATCTTTGATAAAGAAGAAACTGTATTTTCTGGTGATGCCCTCTTTAAAGAAACAATTGGACGCTGGGACCTTCCAACAGGGAACCACGAACAATTACTCACTAGTATTAAAGAACAACTCTTTACACTTCCTAACCACTACAGAGTTTTCCCAGGTCATGGATGGGACACCACTATTGGTCATGAGAAGGTCTTTAACCCACATTTTTCATAAAAAAACAAAAGCTTGTCGACACCAACTTTAGTAAGTATTGACAAGCTTTTTTTCTCGAATAAAAAAGAAGGCCGATAGACCTTCTTATCTGAGACACTGTAGAGTGCCTATTTAGATTTGATATAGTTAACACCATCTGCTTTAGGTGCAACGGCTTTACCGAAGAAAGCAGCCAAGACAATAATTGTCAAGATATATGGTGCAATTTGCAAATACACATTTGGTACATGTGAAATGAGTGGAAGCTGTTTTCCAATGATTGCCAATGATTGTGACAATCCAAAGAACAAACTTGAGAGCATAGCTCCAATTGGACTCCAACGACCGAAAATCATAGCAGCCAAAGCGATGAAACCAGGACCTGCAATTGTTGTAACAGCAAAATTGTTTGAGATGGATTGTGCATAAACCGCACCACCAACACCACCAAGGAAGCCCGAAATCATAACGCCATAGTAACGCATACGATAGACGTTAATCCCAAGTGTATCTGCTGCCTGTGGGTGTTCACCAACTGAGCGAAGTCGTAAACCAAAGCGAGTCTTAAAGATGAGCCACCATGATGCTACTGAAACCAGGATGGCAACATATGCTACCAAAGAAACATTAGTGAAGAAAACTTTACCCAAGAAAGGGATATGATCCAAGATTGGGAAGGATACAGTCTTAAAGTTATGACTGATAGCAGGTGTTTGACCAGCACCATAGATAACACGTGTCAAGAATACTGCCAAAGATGGTGCGATAAGGTTCAACACTGTACCAGAGACAACATGGTCAGCTCGGAAGTTAATTGTCGCAACAGCATGGAGCAATGAGTAGAGAACACCAACCAGACCTGCTACAATCGCAGCAATCCAAGGTGTCGCATCTCCAAAACTTTCTGCAAAAGTCAAGTTAAAGAGAACACCTGCGAAAGCACCAATTACCATAATTCCTTCAAGGCCGACATTTACGATACCGCCTCGTTCAGAGAAAGTTCCACCGATACTTGTAAAAATCAATGGTGCTGAATACTTCAACATAGAGGCAACAATCAAGGCTATAATTGTAATAAAGTCCATATTAGTTTTGTCCTCCTTTAGCTTTCACTGATTTACGACGAGGGCGAACCCAATATCTAATGATGTAATTAGCACCAACAAAGAAGATGATCAAGGCTGAAACAACATCGATAATTTCAGGTGGAACACCAATCATACCACTCTTACCAATAGACAAAACACCATAAAGAAGGGCGGCAAATGGGATACCGATAGGTGAGTTAGACGCTAAAAGCGCAACCGCCATACCGTTCCAACCGATAGCCAATGAAGCGTTTTGAACGAAGACATTTTGGAATGTACCAAGTCCTTCTACTGTTCCTCCAAGACCACATAGAGCACCTGAGATAATCATTGACATGATAATAACACGTTTAGATGACATCCCTGCATACTCTGAAGCATGAGGATTAAGACCTACAGATGTAATTTCAAAACCAGTTGTTGTTTTCTTAAGCAAGAACCAAACTAAGAAGGCAGCCGCAAGAGCCAGGAAGAAACCAATATTGAAACGCGAACCACCAGTAATTTGAGATAAGTACTCTGTTTGATAACTAGCCGAGGCTACAACCTTGTTAGAAGCTTCTGAAGAACGCAACATATCAGCTGTAAATCCAAAGCGAATAATATTGTTTGCTACATACAAAATGATGTAGTTCATCATGATGGTAACAATGACCTCACTAGTTCCCAAGTAAGCACGGAGAATACCTGGAATAGCCCCAGCGATACCACCTGCAACCAGACCGATAATGACTGTACAGATAACTGAAATCACCTTTGGTAAGTCAGGGAATGACAAAGCAAACCATACGGCAGAAACCCATCCTGCCAAGGCCTGTCCTGGCAAACCAACGTTAAAGAAACCTGCCTTAGATGCAACAGAAAATCCTAGTGCAATCAGAATCAGCGGACTCATGGCACGAAGAATTTCACCAATATTTTTCAATGAGCCGAAGGCCGTTGTGAAAAGATCATAGTAAGCCCAGAATGGATCGTAACCGAAAATCAACATCAAAACGGCTCCAATCAGCATTCCCAAGAGGACAGCAATTAAAGGAACTGCCCAATTTTGTACTTTTTTAGACATTTGCTTCCTCCTTATTCAATTGTCCACCAGCCATAAGAATACCAAGATCTTGCTTATTCGTTTCAGCAGGATCTAGAATTCCCTGAATTGCACCATCATAGATAACCGCAATTCTGTCTGACATATCAAGAATTTCATCCAATTCAAAGCTGACAACAATCACAGCCTTACCTTTATCACGTTCTGCGATAATACGTTTACGGATGTACTCAATGGCACCAACGTCAAGACCTCGAGTTGGTTGACTTACAATAAGAAGTTCTGGGTCACGGTCAATCTCACGAGCGATAACAGCTTTTTGTTGGTTACCACCTGACAATTCACCACCAGCAATTAATTCTCCTGCACCACGAACATCAAACTCTTTCATCAATTCACGCGCTTTAGCATTGATGACATTATAGTTCAAGATACCATTCTTAGAATTTGGCTCTTTGTAGTAGGTTTGAAGAGCGATATTTTCAGCAACTGTCATTTCAAGGACCATACCATCACGGTGACGATCTTCAGGAATATGCCCAACACTCATTTCAGTAATCTGACGAGATGTCTTATGAATAATCGATTCACCCTTGATAGTAATATCACCTGACTTAACTTTACGAAGCCCTGTAATCGCTTGGACAAGTTCTGTCTGACCATTGCCATCGATACCGGCAATACCGATGATCTCACCAGCACGAACATCTAATGACAGATTTTTTACAGCAGGTATTCCTCGGTTCTCGTTAACCACCAAATTTTTAATAGAAAGAACAACTTCTTTTGGATTTGAAGGAATTTTCTCTGTCTTGAAGGAAACCTGATGGCCAACCATCATTTCGGCTAAGTCAGCATTTGTTGACCCTTCAATCGTTACCGTATCAATTGATTTACCACGTCTAATGACAGTGACACGGTCAGAAACTGCTCGAATTTCATCCAACTTATGGGTAATCAGAATAATCGACTTGCCTTCCTTAACCAAGGTCTTCATAATGTTTAGAAGTTCAGTAATTTCAGACGGAGTCAATACCGCAGTCGGCTCATCGAAGATCAAAATATCAGCCCCACGATACAAAGTCTTAAGGATTTCAACACGCTGTTGAGCACCAACAGAGATATCTGCAACTTTGGCAGTTGGATCTACCGCAAGACCGTATCTTTCAGAGAGTTCAGTAATTTCCTTGATAGCCTTCTTCATATCAAGGACACCACCTGCTTTAGTTACCTCACTACCCAGGATGATATTTTCAGCAACTGTAAAAGCTTCAACCAACATAAAGTGTTGGTGAACCATCCCAATCCCCAGTTTCGTTGCTTTAGATGGTGAATCAATCGTCACCTCTTGTCCTGTAACCTTAATGGTACCGCTCGTAGGTTGCAAAAGACCTGAAAGCATATTCATTAAAGTTGACTTACCTGCACCATTTTCACCGAGGAGGGCATGGATCTCTCCTTGTCTCACATCAAGATTGATATGGTCATTTGCCACGAATTCACCAAATTTTTTGGTAATATCGTGCATCTCAATGACATTTGGCTTCGTCATACAATCTCCTTCCAAGAATAATTTTTATTTCAGCAAAGGGGATCATTAACTGCTTCCCTTTGCTGAGACAAAAATTTGTCTCAGTCTAAGTTCTATAAAGACTTATACTTAACTATTATTTGCTAAGACCATCAGTTGGTTTCAATTCACCATTCTTGATTTGTTCTTTAGCTTTTTCTACTGCATCTTTGATATCTGAAGGAAGATTAGATGTTACAATGTCAACACCACCGTCTTTGATACCGTAAGTCTTAGTTTTACCACCTTCGAATTTATCGCCTTTGACTTGTCCGTTAGCAATATCTTTAACAACTGTACCAACTTGTTTGATTGTTGAAGTCAAAACAAAGTTAGATTTTTTCTTGTCTGAAGATGTATAATTACCTTCTGCTGTTTGGTCACGGTCAACACCGATTACCCATACTTTCTTATCGCTTTCAGCATCAAGTTTTTCGTTAACTTCTTTAGCAGCTGTGAAGACACCAGTACCAGTACCGCCAGCAGCTTGGTAGATTACGTCAACGCCTGAAGCATACATTGTTGAAGCGATTGTTGTCCCTTTAGCTGCATCAGAGAATGATTCAGCATATTGAACTTGTACATCGATGTCAGGTTTTACTGACTTAGCACCAGCTGTGAAACCAGCTTCAAAACGTGTAATTGTGTCTGATGTTTGACCACCGATGAAACCAACTTTATTTGTTTTTGATTGCATAGCTGCTGCGATACCTGCAAGGTAAGCACCTTCATTATCGGCAAACAAAACGCTTTCAACGTTCTTTTGGTCTTTAATAACATCGTCAATAATTACATAGTTCACATCTTCGTGTTCTTTAGCTGCATCTGCTACTGCATCATGAAGAGCAAAACCAACACCAAAGATGAGGTTGTAGCCTTGACTTTGTGCTGAAGACAAGTTTGTTGCAAAGTCAGACTCTGAACCAGATTGGAAGTAATTGTAGCCAGAATCTTTTTCAAGTTTGTTAGCTTTACCCCAAGCTTGAAGACCTTCCCATGCTGATTGGTTAAATGATTTATCATCAACACCACCAGTATCTGTAACGATAGCAGCTTTAACTTTTGAATCAGCTGATGATCCACCGCGTCCGCCACGTGCACATGCTGCAAGACCAAGTGCTGCTACAGCAACAAGGCCAAGTCCGATAATTTTCTTGTTCAATTTCATCTTGAACACTCCTCCTATAACTTGCAAGAAAACTTGCTTAATAAAGAATAAAACAACTAGACTATTGTAAGTCCGTAAAAGAGTATGGTAACAACTCTCCGACTGTCATCTCGACTGTCGAGTTATCTTCAGCGATAAGAATCACTTTAGAATCAGATTTTAAAAATTCAACCATTACTTGGCGACAAGCACCACATGGTGAGATGGGATCTTTGGTATCTCCGTAGACTGCAAGACATTCAAAATCTCTGTACCCTTCGGATACCGCCTTAAAAATGGCTGTTCTTTCTGCACAATTGGTCAATCCGAATGAGGCATTCTCAATGTTACAGCCTTGAAAAATTTGCCCATCCTTTGTAAGCAATGCTGCTCCAACTCTAAAACGAGAATAGGGAACATAGGCATTTTCAGCTGCTTCTTGTGCTGCTTTTATTACTTGCTCTTTTTTAGTAGCTATCATGGCTTTCTTGACCTTTCATAATGGCAACTCCTGACGAAGTACCAATACGGGTTGCACCAGCTTTGATA
This sequence comes from Streptococcus sp. HMSC065H07, assembly GCF_001837325.1. Classification (NCBI taxonomy): domain Bacteria; kingdom Bacillati; phylum Bacillota; class Bacilli; order Lactobacillales; family Streptococcaceae; genus Streptococcus; species Streptococcus sp. HMSC065H07. The sequence continues at coordinate 20,736 of NZ_KV832024.1, read as the reverse complement.
AAGGCTTGAGCTGCCTCAAGTGTGCGTGCTCCACCAGATGCCTTGACTCCCATAGTAGGACCAACAGCCTCTCGCATAAGTTCAATATCTTCAATTGTTGCGCCACCAGTAGAAAAACCAGTAGAGGTCTTCACAAAATCTGCACCTGCCAGTTTTGCTAATTGGCAAGCTTCGACCTTTTCTTCATCGGTCAGAAGACAAGTTTCAATAATAACCTTTACAAGTTTTCTTCCACTAGCTTCAACAACAGCTTTAATGTCGTCTTCGACTAATTTAAGATTTCTAGATTTAAGAGCACCGATATTGATTACCATATCAATTTCATCCGCTCCATTGGCAATAGCATCCTTAGCTTCAAAAGCCTTAACTGCGGAGGTCGATGCTCCCAAAGGAAAACCAATAACCGTACAAACTTTAACAGAACTATCTTTTAGCAATTCAGCTGCCGTTTTGACCCAAGTTGGATTAACACAGACACTGGCAAACTCATACTTCTTAGCCTCATCAATTAAGGAAAGAATCTGTTCTTTATTAGTATCAGCTTTTAGTAAGGTATGGTCAATATAGCTATTAACAGACATAAACAAACTCCTTGATTAGAATTAAATTAAGGGTTAGCGAATTATCTTTAATATTTCTGTCGTTTCTTTACATTCACTACCCATAATAACATTTTTTTCGAATTCAGTCAGCATTTTTTCAGATAAAATTTCTTGGCTATAGACCTTGGCAATAAGGTCTCCCTGAGTCACAGAATCGCCAACTTTCTTTTCAAATACAATTCCTGTTTCATAATTAAGACTATCTGACTTCGTAGCTCGACCTGCTCCTAATTGCATAGCAAATTTTCCAAATGCCATAGCAGGTAACTCTTTAATGTAACCTGTTTCATGAGCATGAATATCTGTCACGACAGGCGCACTGCTATGACGATAAAGATCCTCTATATCACCACCCTGAGCTTGAATGAGCTCTTCAAACTTAGCAAGAGCTTTTCCACCAACTAGATGCTGACGAATTTCTTCTGGGCTAACCTCAACCTGTGCTAAATCCATTAAAATTTCGGCTAGCTCACAGATGAAGTCTGTGATATCCTCGCGCCCTTTACCTTGCATGATTTCAAGGGCTTCAGTGATTTCTAGACGGTTACCAATAGCTTTACCTAGTGGCTGGCTCATATCTGTAATAACTGCAATCGTTTCACGATTGACCTCATGCCCTAGTGCAACCATGGTTTCAGACAACTTCTCAGCGTCAGACATATTTTTCATGAAAGCGCCTTGACCAACAGTAACATCCAGTAAAATCTTATCAGCGCCTGCTGCAATCTTTTTGGACATAACAGAGCTTGCAATTAGAGGAATGGAATCTACTGTTGCAGTGACATCACGCAAGGCATAAAGAAGTTTATCAGCCTTAACCAAATGCTCAGACTGACCAATAAGGGAAATCCCAATGTCTTTAACTTGCTGAATGAATTCTTCCTTGCTACGCTCAACCTGATAGCCTTTGATAGACTCTAATTTGTCAATCGTTCCACCTGTGTGTCCGAGACCACGACCACTCATCTTAGCCACTGGAACACCAAAGCTAGCTACAAGCGGCATCAGAATGATGGTTACCTTATCACCAACGCCTCCGGTCGAATGTTTATCCACCTTAATACCTGGAATTTCTGACAAATCATATTGTTCGCCTGAAGCAACCATATCAGTGGTCAAATCATTAATTTCACGAATAGACATACCTTGATAATAAATTGCCATCGCCAGAGCAGCTATCTGATAGTCTGGTATTTCCCCAGACACATAGCCATTAATGAGATATGAAATTTCCGCTGTGCTTAACTCGCCACCATCTCTTTTCTTTTCAATTAAATCAACTGTTCTCATATTTTCTCACTTCTAAGGATATAGTATCCTTTATCCTTTTTAACGACTTCAGCATTACCAAACACATCCTCCATCTTAGCCTTAGCTGACGGAGCTCCTTGTTTTTTCTGAATAACAATAGTTAGGTTACCACCTTGATTGAGATAACCATATGCCTCCTCAATAACTTGATGAACCACCTTCTTCCCAGCACGGATAGGTGGATTAGAAATAATATAGTCAAAACTTCCAGTAACATTTTCATAGATATTTGATTGGAAAATAGTAGCTTCAACCTTATTTCGTTCAGCATTTTGTTTCGCTAAATCAATTGCCCTACTATTGATGTCAATCATTGTGACTTTGACTCCTTGAACCTTGGCCAAACTAATACCAAGAGGACCGTAACCACAGCCCACATCTAATAGTGTTTTTCCAGCTTCCAAATCTAATGCACTCAAAAGCACTTGACTTCCAAAATCAATCATTTTTTTAGAGAAAACCCCAGCATCCGTATAAAACTGAAAACTTTCCCCTAATAATTTTACCTTTAAATCGTGAATATCGTGAGCCGCATCTGGCGTCTCAGCATAATACATTTTTGACATTATTTTTTCCTTCTAGATAGTACTTTTTCTCTATCGTATCATAAATAGAAAAGTAAGGCTAGTGAAATGACAAGGCTTACATTCGACCTTTTTTTCTGCTATAATGTTATTTATGCTAAATGAATTTATCAATTTCGAAACGATATCACGCAAGGAATGGCAACGCCTTCATAAAGAGGACAATGCCCCATTGACTTCAGAAGAACTGGATTCCATTCGAAGCCTTAATGATAAGATTGATGTGCAAGAAGTTAGTGACATTTATCTTCCCCTTATCAATCTCATTCGTATCTATCAGAAAACTGCCAACGATCTAACCTTTTCTAAGAGTATCTTTTTACAAAAATCACAGACTAACCGTCCATTTATTATTGGGGTATCTGGTTCAGTTGCTGTTGGCAAATCCACTACCAGTCGTTTGCTTCAACTCTTGTTGCAGCGTACCTTTCCCCAATCTAATGTTGAACTTGTGACAACTGATGGCTTTCTCTATCCTAACCAAACCTTGAAAGAAAAAGGCATCCTTAATCGTAAGGGCTTCCCTGAGTCCTACGATATGCCACTTCTTCTCAACTTTTTAGATACTATAAAAAATGGTGGTGATGTCAATATTCCTGTTTACTCTCATGAAATTTATGATATTGTACCAGGACTTACCCAAGAAATCAGACAGCCCAATTTTCTAATTGTCGAAGGGATTAATGTTTTCCAGAACCCTATTAACCAACGACTTTACATGAGTGACTATTTTGATTTTTCTCTCTACATTGACGCTGAAGTTAATAATATCGAATCCTGGTATCTTGAACGTTTTCAAACCCTTCTTGAGCTTGCAAAAAAAGATGAAAACAACTACTACCATCGTTTTACTAAATTTAGTAAGGATGAAGCTTTATCTTTAGCACAAAAAACCTGGCGTGATATCAATTTGGTTAACCTGGAAAATTATATCGAACCTACACGAAGTCGAGCTGAACTGATTCTTCACAAGGGAGACAATCATAAAATCGACTTCATCCACTTAAAAAAATAGAAAAAGCTTGCCAAGGGGCCTAAAATAACGTATAATGACATAGTTAGATAAATTTTGGAGGTGAAAACATTGGCAAATATTAAATCAGCTATCAAACGCGCTGAACTTAACGTTAAACAAAACGAAAAAAACTCAGCTCAAAAATCAGCTTTGCGTACTGCTATTAAAGCATTCAACGCTAACCCAACTGAAGAAGCTTACCGTGCTGCATCAGCTAGCATCGATAAAGCCGCTTCTAAAGGTTTGATTCATAAAAACAAAGCAAGCCGCGATAAATCACGTCTTGCAGCTAAATTGGCTAACTAATTGAAAGCTCCATTTAGGAGTTTTTTTATTACCCAAAAAACCTGCTAGCTTATCGCCTAGCAGGTTTTCTTTATTAATTAAACTCCAGTAATCTTAACTTCAAAAATCGTTCCCTTTGGTTGATTATCTTTAACAACAATTGTTCCTTTTAGGGCTAAAACAATTTGTTGCGCTAGGGATAAGCCAAGTCCAAACCCACCTTTTTGTCTGGTTCTAGCCTTATCTACGCGATAAAAGCGATCAAAGATTTTTTTCTTATCACTATCTGATATTCCAGGACCATTATCAGCTACACAAATATAAAGATGGCGGTCATTAGTGCGAACAGTAAAGGTAACATGTCCGTCATCTTCCGTATATTTTATAGCATTATCAAATAAGATGGTCATTAGCTGCTTCAATAACGTTTTATCAGTCTGGATTGGACGACCAACTTGATTTTGAGCCGTGAAACCTTTCTCATTTTCTTCTGCAATCATGGCATAGTTGGTAAATACTGTATCAAAGAAAGCAGGTTCTAAGGTTTCAATTTCTGGTTTAATACCATCGTCACGACGAGCCAAGTTCAAGAGATTAGTCGTCAACAGACGCATATTACGTACTTCATCAAGACTTGATGCAATATTCTCTGAATTATCTAAAATAGTACTCTCAGGCTTGCGGAAAAGAACTTCTAACCTGTTTTGAATCACAGCAAGCGGTGTCCGTAACTCATGACTAGCATTTTCAACAAAAGCCTTCTGCTTCTCCAAGCTTTCCTGGATAGGACGTCTTGACCACTTAGCCAAATACATACTAGCCGCAACAGATAAGAGCCAGAAGAAACTCATCATGATGACAATGAGCTTAACATAACGTTCAGTAGCTTCTTCCAATTGAGTTGTATTAATCGCAATAACAAGGTACTTAGCATCAGGATAGAGGCTATTGTCTACTTTCTCAGTAATCAGACGGTACTTTTCCGTTTGATCGAAATAATTCTGAGCACTTCCCTTGCTGATAACATCAATATTATTTTTATCTATTGGTAAATTGGATAAGCTTGAAAATTTATCAACGACATTAAGGACTTTTCCATTCTTATCAAGCACTAAGACACTGGTATTTGCCGCAACTGATAAATCGTGAGGGGCATCTTCAATTTTTGATTTCTTCTTAGGTTCTTTCTTAGAGTCACTCGAGTCAGATGTTTCAGTTGTCGCCCCTTTAGTATCATAAGCCTGGTAAATGGTCGTCGTATTATTTTGATCTACCTCAGAAGTCAGAAAAAGTTCCCGTTTTAGCATTTCCATTTCTAAATAAGAATTGGTCTTAGTGGCTGCCATTTTCAGACTAGAGTCCACATTGGAATAAACGCCGTAACTCAGAATCTGCAAAATCATGACAGTCATGATAAGGAAAATACCAGAAAAAGTGGCAAAGAAATGAATGAACGACTTAAATCCGTCTGACTTGATTCTCCTAAAGAGATAATTGAAAAATTTAGTCAGCATTCTTCAAAATATACCCCACACTTCTCAAGGTTTGGAGATTGGCAGCAAAGTCTGTTCCTTTAAGTTTCTTACGAATTTTAGAAACATAAACCTCAACAACTGATACTGTGGTATCACTATCAAATCCCCAAAGACGGTCAAAAATTTGTGACTTAGGCAAAATTACGTTTTGATTTTGTAAGAAGTAAACTAATAAATCAAACTCTTTACCAAGAAGTTCTACTTCTTTATCCCCCACAAAGGTTGAATTTGTAGCAAGATTGACACGAACATCACCAAAAGAAAGTGTGTTTTGGTCAAATTTACCAGATCGTTTCAAAAGTGCTTGAATACGCATCTTCAACTCTTCTAAATAGAAAGGTTTGGTTAGATAGTCGTCTGCACCCAGTTCAAAGCCATGACCCTTATCATCTAGACTTTCCTTAGCCGTCATGATAAGTACAGGAGTTGTTACACCTTTTTCACGTAATTCTCTAAGAACCGTGAAACCATCTTTTTCAGGTAACATAAGGTCTAAAAGAATCAAATCATAGACGCCACTTTCAGCTTCGTAGAGACCTTCATCTCCATCAAAGACTTGCATCACATCAGCAAAGTCATCTAAAAAATCAAAAACTGAGTTCGACAAACTCAAATCATCTTCTACTAGTAGTATTTTAATCATAGTTATCTCCCTTGTTAGGTGTCAAAGATACAAATAACACTTTGACTAAGTTTTATCATTATATCTAAAATAGACGTAATCATCTAGTGCTTTGATCTTATTTTATTTAGATTTAGTCTACTAAACTTTCCTTAAGTTTTTCATAACTCTAACAAAAAAACAGCACCAATAGGTACTGTTTATATCGATATTTCTTCTTAGAACAAACCAACAGCTGTTCCGTCTTCAGCTACGTCCATCTTGAGGGCTGCTGGTGCTTTTGGAAGACCAGGCATTGTCATGACGTCTCCTGTAAGAGCTACGATAAATCCAGCACCTGTTTTAGGAACAAATTCACGGATAGTGATATCAAAACCTTCTGGTGCTCCAAGTAAGAATTGGTTATCTGAGAAGCTATATTGTGTTTTAGCCATACATACTGGCAATTTATCCCAACCGAATTCTGCAAATTGTTTGAGTTGGTTCTTAGCTTTTTTCTCGAAGACAACTGATTTACCACCATAGATTTCAGTAACAATCTTAGTGATTTTTTCTTCCAAGCTATCATCATCAGAATAAAGACGTTTATAGTCGGCATTACCATTTTCAACAGCATCAACTACTGCGTTGGCAAGGTCAATACCACCATCAGCACCATTAGCCCAAACGCTAGCCAATTCAACAGGAACATCGATTTCTGCACAAAGTTCTTTAAGGGCTGCAATTTCAGCTTCTGTATCAGCAACAAACTCGTTAATAGCAACGACTGCTGGAAGACCAAATTTACGAACGTTTTCTACATGACGTTTCAAGTTTGCGAAGCCATCACGAACGGCCTGAACATTTTCTTCAGAGAGGTCAGTTTTGGCTACCCCACCGTGCATTTTGAGAGCACGAAGTGTTGCAACAATAACAACGGCATCAGGAGTTGTTGGGAGGTTTGGAGTCTTGATATCAAGGAATTTTTCAGCACCAAGGTCAGCACCGAAACCTGCTTCAGTAATCGTATAATCAGCCAAACGAAGAGCTGTAGCTGTAGCTAGAACTGAGTTACATCCGTGAGCGATGTTGGCAAATGGACCACCGTGTACCAAGGCTGGTGTCCCATAAATTGTCTGTACCAAGTTTGGTTTGATGGCATCTTTAAGAATAAGGGTAAGCGCACCTTCAATTTCAAGATCACGTACATAAACTGGTGTACGATCATAACGGTAGGCAACTACAATATTTGCCAAACGTTCTTTAAGGTCATTAATATCAGTAGCCAAGCAAAGAATCGCCATGATTTCAGACGCAACAGTAATATCAAAACCATCTTCACGTGGAATACCATTAAGTGGTCCGCCAAGACCAACGTTTACATGACGAAGCGCACGGTCATTAAGGTCAACCACACGTTTCCAAATGATACGGCGTTGGTCAATGCCGAGAGCATTTCCTTGATGAATATGGTTGTCAAGAAGGGCTGACAAAGCATTATTCGCTGTAGTAATAGCGTGCATATCCCCTGTGAAGTGGAGGTTGATATCTTCCATCGGAAGCACTTGAGCGTAACCACCACCTGCAGCACCACCTTTGATTCCCATAACCGGACCAAGTGATGGTTCACGAAGGGCAATCATTGTTTTCTTACCAATTTTGTTAAGAGCATCTGCAAGACCAATTGACATGGTTGATTTCCCTTCACCAGCTGGTGTTGGGTTGATAGCTGTCACCAAAATCAATTTTCCTGGCTTATTGTCTTTGACTGCATTGATTTTATCAAATGACAATTTTGCCTTATATTTTCCGTAGAGTTCCAAATCGTCAAAGCCGATTCCAACTTTTTCAACTACTTCTGTGATTGGTTTTAATTCTACACTTTGAGCAATTTCGATATCTGTTTTCATGAGACACTCCTCTATATTTTTCTAAAGTCTATTATATCAGAGTTTGATAAAAAACGCATTATTTTTGGTTAATTACTTTTCAATGTTCGGTTTTTGTTTTGTTATAAATCGTTATAACTTTAATTTATAGGGGTACACCTCAAAAATACTTACTTTTTATTTACTAAAGACCCAATTTTTAGTACAATACTACTATGAAAATTTTGATTACATCGGGTGGTACCACTGAAAAGATTGATGCTGTACGTGGAATCACAAACCATTCAACAGGTTATCTAGGAAAGGAAATCGCTGAACTTTTCTTGGCTAAGAGTCACCAAGTAACCTTAGTAACGACCAAGACAGCGGTTAAACCAGAACCGAAAGAAAATCTAAAGATTACAGAAATTACGAACGTAGAAAGTCTTCTCAAAAAGATGGAGCCACTCGTCAAAGAGCACGATGTTCTTATACATAGTATGGCAGTCTCTGATTATACTCCTATTTATATGACGGATTTTGCTGAACTGGAGGACACCGAAGATCTCGCTCAATTCTTGCATAAATCTAACACTGAAAGCAAGATATCATCGGCTTCTGATTATCAGGTTCTTTTTCTTAAAAAAACACCGAAGGTCATTAGCCTCGTCAAACAATGGAATCCTGATATTCAATTGATTGGCTTCAAACTTTTGGTTAATGTAAGAAAAGAAGAGCTTTTTGAGGTTGCTCGTGCAAGTCTAAAACGCAATAAAGCTGATATTATTGTTGCCAACGACTTGAGTGATATCACTCAAGATCAACATATTGCCTATCTCGTTGATGAAAAAAACGAGGAGAAAGTTACGACTAAATCTGCGATTGCTCGAGCCTTATTTGAAAGGATATGCCATGACTAAACGTATCATCCTTGCTGTTTCAGGATCAATATCTGCCTATAAAGCAGCTGATCTAACAAGTAGGTTAAAGAAAAAAGGTTATGACGTTCACGTCATTATGACTGAAGCTGCTCAAGACTTTATCACCCCTCTGACACTTCAAGTCCTTTCGAAGAATCCTGTTCACACTGATGTCATGGAAGAAAAATTGGCTGAACGTATTAATCATATTGACTTAGGTAAAGAAGCTGACCTCTTTGTTGTAGCTCCAGCTTCAGCAAATACCATTGCCAAATTAGCATATGGTCTAGCCGATAATATGCTTACTGCTACTGCTTTAGCTTTACCTAGCACCACCCCAAAACTAATTGCCCCTGCAATGAATACGAAAATGTATGAAAATCCACTGACTAAGAAGAATCTAAATACTTTGCATGACCTTGGCTACCAAGAAATTCTTCCAAAATCAGGTTTACTGGCTTGTGGAGATACAGGACGTGGTGCCTTAGCTGATATTGATGACATTATTGAATCCATTGACAATGCTTTAACAAAATAGCCTTGCATAGAATAAAAAGGAGTTTATGATGAATAAGAAAAATAAAGCAAACCAAACGGCTCAGTTATCCCTCTTGATAGCTACAATGGTTGTAATCGAAGTACTCAGTCAAACCATCTTTGCTGCTTTTGTACTTCCAATCAAACCAACCCTAACCCATATCCCAGTTATTATCGCTAGCATCGTCTACGGTCCTAAAATTGGAGCTTATTTGGGTGGCTTCATGGGAATTATGAGTATTATTCGAAACACTGTTATCTATACGGTTAGTAGCTATCTCTTTAGTCCTTTTGTTGAAGGGGGAACTTGGGCATCTGCAGTCATTGCCATCGTTCCTCGTATCCTGATCGGTATTTTCCCTTACTTTGTCTACAAATTACTTCAAAACCGTCTAGGTCTGATGCTATCTGGGGTTTTAGGTGCTTTCACAAATACATTTTTCGTACTTCTCGGCATCTATTTCCTAATCCCTAACTTCTACACAGCAGGTGGCAAAACACTGATGGCAACCATTTTCACAACAAATTCGATTGCTGAAATGATTATCGCCGGTCTGTTAACTCTAAGTATCACACCAGTGTTACTGCGATTGAAAAAATAAAGAAAAAACATGGTAATTACCATGTTTTTTTTCTTTAATTATGGTATAATGTAAGCGTTTAAAAATATAAAGGAGATTGCTATGTCTTACACTGAAAATTATCAAAAATGGCTCGACTTCGCTGAATTGCCTGCTTACCTTCGTGATGAGTTGGTCGCAATGGATGAAAAAACGAAAGAAGATGCCTTCTATACCAACCTTGAATTCGGTACAGCTGGTATGCGTGGATTGATTGGTGCTGGTACTAACCGCATTAACATTTACGTTGTTCGCCAAGCAACTGAAGGTTTGGCCCAATTGATTGACTCAAAAGGGGAAGAAGCTAAAAAACGTGGTGTTGCTATCGCTTACGATAGCCGTCACTTCTCTCCAGAGTTTGCTTTTGAATCTGCTCAAGTTTTGGCTGCTCACGGTATCAAATCTTATGTATTTGAAAGCCTACGTCCAACACCTGAATTGTCATTTGCTGTTCGTCATCTCCACACATTTGCTGGTATCATGGTAACAGCTAGCCACAACCCTGCTCCATTTAATGGATACAAGGTTTATGGTGAAGACGGTGGACAAATGCCACCTGCAGATGCTGATGCTTTGACAGATTACATCCGTGCTATCGAAAATCCTTTCACTGTGCAATTGGCTGACCTTGAAGAAAGCAAAGCTAGCGGCTTGATTGAAGTTATCGGTGAAAACGTCGACGCTGAATACTTGAAAGAAGTGAAAGGCGTTAACATTAACCAAGACTTGATCAATGAATACGGTCGTGACATGAAGATTGTCTACACTCCACTTCATGGTACTGGTGAAATGTTGGCTCGTCGTGCTCTTGCACAAGCTGGATTTGAAGCTGTTCAAGTTGTTGAAGCTCAAGCTGTTCCAGATGCTGACTTCTCAACTGTTAAATCTCCAAACCCTGAAAACCAAGCTGCCTTTGCTCTTGCTGAAGAACTTGGTCGCAAAGTAGACGCTGATGTATTGGTTGCAACTGACCCAGATGCTGACCGCCTTGGTGTTGAAATCCGCCAACCAGATGGATCTTACCTCAACCTTTCTGGTAACCAAATCGGAGCTATCATTGCTAAATATATTCTTGAAGCTCACAAAACAGCTGGTACACTTCCTGCAAATGCTGCCCTCTGTAAATCAATCGTATCAACTGAGTTGGTGACTAAGATTGCAGAAAGCTACGGCGCAACTATGTTTAACGTCTTGACTGGTTTCAAATTTATCGGTGAGAAAATCCATGAATTTGAAACACAACACAACCACACTTACATGCTTGGTTTCGAAGAAAGCTTCGGTTACCTCATCAAACCATTCGTACGTGACAAAGACGCTATCCAAGCTGTTCTTATCGTTGCTGAAATCGCAGCTTACTACCGCTCACGTGGCATGACTTTGGCAGATGGTATCGAAGAAATCTACAAACAATACGGCTACTTCGCAGAAAAAACAATCTCTGTTACCCTCTCAGGTGTTGACGGAGCTGCTGAAATCAAGAAAATCATGGATAAATTCCGTGGTAATGCTCCTAAACAATTCAACAACACAGACATTGCTAAGACAGAAGACTTCTTGGAACAAACAGCTACTACTGCTGACGGCGTTGAAAAATTGACAACTCCTCCAAGTAACGTGCTTAAATACATCTTGGCTGATGATTCATGGTTTGCCGTTCGTCCTTCAGGTACAGAACCAAAAATCAAATTCTACATCGCTACAGTTGGTGAATCTGAAGCAGATGCTAAAGAAAAAATTGCTAATATCGAAGCAGAAATCAATGCTTTCGTAGGCGAATAATATTTAAGACTTAGAGCTAAGCTCTAAGTCTTTTTTATACACGACAATACTAGGATTGTAAGCAAGTCACCCATTTTACTACTCGAAACAAGCAACCACCTATAGACTAATCTATAGGTGGTAGTTTTATGATTTAATTATAGAGCGCTAACTTGTGAATGATGCTTAAACAAGGAATGAGTAGCTCCATGAATATGACGAGCGGTCTCTGCATTATTCATGGTGTAGAGGTGAACGCCTGCAACATCTTGCGTAACAAGATCGACAATCTGGTCAATAGCATAGGCAAGACCTGCCGCTCTAAGTGACTCAGGATCATGCTCATACTTATCCAAAATGGCACGGAACTTACGTGGTAAATGGATATTCTCACAAGTCTTAAGCAAACGTAGGGCTTGGTTACGATTCAAAATAGGCATAATACCCGCATGAATTGGTACATCAATTCCAGCCAAGGTACATTTATCTTGAAAATCATAGAAACGTTCATTGTCAAAGAAGAGTTGAGTTACAAGGCTAGAACAACCTGCATCAACCTTTTTCTTAAGGTTTTGGATATCAGAGATTTGATTTGGCGAATCTGGATGCCCTTCAGGATAGCAGGCACCGATGATATCAAATTGAGGAGCTTCTTCCTTAATAAACTCAATCAAATCAGTGGCATATCTAAAGTCTTTAAGAGGTTCCACACCAGGAATGATATCACCACGTAGGGCTAAGATACGGTGTACACCAACAGCATCCAAGTCACGTAAGGTATCAGCAACCTTTTCTTTACTCAAATAGATAGCCGGAAGGTGGGCAATCGTTGGGATGGCTAGGTCATTTTGAATATGATCTGCCAAAGGAACCGTCGTCTCTTTGATATTATATTTGTTATTACTAGCTGTCACACTGATAAAGTGTGGAGCCAATCCTTGCATATCCTCAAGGGCACGTAGAATTTTTTCGTTACCTACTGCAGGGTTAGGTGGAAAGACTTCAAAAGAGAGTGATGGTGTTTGGCTTGTCATATTTTATACCTTCTTCTTTTTAGATTTTTGTTAAGACAAAAGCTGTTTTAAGTGCCTATTGACTTCATAAGTACAGTTAAACACGTGTTAATCATAGCCTGCTTGCAAAAATCTTTAGAAAATTATTTGCTATTGAAAACCTTCTACACTTAAGGAAGAAGGTCTTCAACGTATGATAACTTCTGCTTACAAGTTTTCGCGAGCTGCTTTTGCAGCTTCTACAAGCTTGATCAAGCTTTCTTTAGTTTCTTTGATTCCGCGAGTCTTCAAACCACAGTCAGGGTTGATCCATACTTTACCGCTTGGTACTTTAGCCAAGATTGCTTCGATAGTGTGGTCAATTTCACCGTCTTGTGGGACACGTGGTGAGTGGATATCGTAAACCCCAGGTCCAACTTCTGTTTGGAAGTTTTGAGCTTTAAGTTCATCCAAGATTTCAAGATTTGAACGGCTAGCTTCAAATGAGATAACGTCAGCATCTAAGTTATCGATAGCTGGGATGATATCTGTAAATTCTGAGTAACACATGTGAGTGTGGATTTGTGTGTCTGGTGCTACAGTTGAGTGTACCAAACGGAAGGCTGGAATTGCCCAGTCGAGGTAGTCTTCATACCAGTCACTACGACGGAGCGGCAATTTTTCGCGAAGAGCAGCTTCGTCAATTTGGATAATTTTCACGCCTGCAGCTTCAAGGTCAAGAACTTCATCTTTGATTGCAAGAGCAATTTGAAGAGTTGAATCCTTGATAGAGATATCTTCACGTGGGAATGACCAGTTAAGGATAGTAACAGGTCCAGTCAACATACCTTTAACAGGTTTGTCTGTACGGCTTTGTGCGTAGCTAGACCATTTCACAGTGATTGGGTTAAGACGAGTCACATCACCCCAGATGATTGGTGGTTTAACCCCACGCATACCGTATGATTGAACCCAACCATTTTTAGAGAAGAGGTAACCTGACAAGTTTTGACCAAAGTATTCAACCATGTCGTTACGTTCGAATTCACCGTGTACAAGCACATCAAATCCAACTTCTTCTTGCCATTTAATCCATTCATCAGTGATTTCAGCAAGGAAAGCATCGTATTCTTCTTGTGACAATTCATTCTTACGGAAAGCCAAACGTTTGGCACGAACTTCCTTAGTTTGAGGGAATGAACCGATAGTTGTTGTTGGAAGCAATGGAAGTTTGAAAGCATCTTTTTGAATCGCTTCACGTTCTGCAAATGCTGGCAAACGAGTATAATCAGCTTCAGTCAACCCTGCAATACGAGCACGAAGTTCAGCATTTTCACCAACACGCTCAGTCGCAAAGAGTTCTTTGTTAGCAGCAAGGGCTTCTTCACCTTGACCATTGCGGATAGCATCCAAATCACGCAATTCGTCCAATTTTTCAACTGCAAAAGCAAAGTGGTTCAAAATAGCTGGTTCAAATTCTTCATTAGCAGTTGTAAATGGCACATGAAGAAGTGAGCAAGATGTTGTCAAAACAACATTTTCAGCTGGCACTTGTTCAAGAATTGCAAGACTCTTCTCGTAGTTGTTACGCCAGATGTTTTTACCATTGACGATACCGGCATAGAGAGTCTTATCAGCTGGGAAACCACCTTTAACCAATTCAAGTGTTTTCTTACCTTCAACAAAGTCAAGACCAATACCATCAACTGGCAAGTTCACAAGATCATTGTAGACATCACGAACATCACCAAAGTAAGTTTGGATCAAGACTTCAAGACCTTTTTTATCAGCCAAGAGTTTGTTGTAGAGATTCAAGAAGAGAGCTTTTTCTTCAGCTGTCAAATCTTTAACAAGGGCTGGCTCATCGAGTTGGATACGAGTCGCACCAAGCTCTGCCAATTTTGCAAAGACTTCTTGGTAAGCTGCCACAAAGCTGTCTACAAAGTCTTCTGCTTTCACACCGTCCTCAAAGTCAGATAATTGAAGGAAAGTGAATGGTCCAACGACAACTGGACGTGTGTTAAGTCCCAATTCTTTAGCTTCTTGGTACTCATCAAAAATCTTGTGACCAGCAAGTTTAACTTCTGTTGTTTTTTCAAATTTAGGAACGATGTAATGGTAGTTAGTGTTAAACCATTTTTTCATAGGAAGGGCACGTACATCCCCTTTTTCACCTTGGTAACCACGCGCCAAAGCAAAGTAACGTTCAAGATCTGTCAAATTCAAGTTCTGAACAGATTCAGGTACGACGTTGAAAAGGAAAGCTGCATCAAGGAAGTTATCGTAATGTGAAAAATCATTTGAAGGAATTTCACTAATACCTTTCTCTTTAACAATATTCCAGTGTTTTGCACGCAAGTCTTTGGCTGCTGTTAAAAGTTCATCTGCAGTAATTTCATTTCTAAAGTATTTTTCTGTTGTAAATTTTAATTCGCGGAATTCACCCAAACGTGGGAAACCAATGATAGTAGTTGACATCTTGTGTCCTCCTCTTTGTTGTTGAACTTATCTTACCAAAGAAATGGGTGGCTGTATAATTGCTATTAGTTTTCTCTATATATAGTTTTAGACTATAACCTATAAAACAAAGGGTTTCCAGCTCCCGTTATCTCCTTTTGTTTAGATATTGTTATAGCTAATAACTATATATAAACCTGATAAATCCTTTTTTATAACAAAAAATCCCTAGACTTTTGTCTAGAGACTCTATTATTTACTAGGATTAGTATACTAAGCTCTATAGGTGCTCAGTACTTGCTCTTGAAGCCAAGATGATGTATAAGACATA
>NZ_KV832024.1:0-5217 GCF_001837325.1 Streptococcus sp. HMSC065H07 | reverse complement strand
AGATGATGTATAAGACATATTTTCACTATTGTAACTATTCCAAATAAAATAACCAAAAACTACCAATACTAATAAGAAACAAATTCCTAATACGGCTAACCAAATGATTTGTTTCTTTAAGCTATCATACTCACTCATATAGCCATTATGGATTTTAATGAGTTCATTTCTTCTTTTGTTACTTGACTCTTTAGCAATGGCAATTTCTAGCTCATACATTTGATGCTTCCATGAATTCTTAGAAGTGCCTTTTTTCATTTTATGGTTTGAAAGACTGCTGTTGCCTTTCTCAAAGTTATTTTTTTCAGTCATATTTCCCTCTAAAATCTTCTTTTAGTCCCTATCATTATAACATATGTAAAACTATCTGAAAAGTTCATTTTTGGTTAGAATTTTGAGAAAGAGAATTAAAACATGAAAAAGAACCAGAGGGAAACTTCTTATGTTATACTCTAAGTATGCATAAGAAAACTGTTATTGATTTTAAAGAACTTGGTGTCAGACAAATTTTTACAGACGCCATTAAAGAACTAAAAACAAAGAACATTAAGGAAGTTAAGCATCTCTTAGCTGAAGTCGAAGCCTATCAAAATAAGGGCTATTATGCAGTAGGTTATGTTTCCTATGAAGCTGCCCCTGCCTTCGAGACAAAATTTCAGGTTATTGATGGTCCATTAATGTCAGAGTATCTCCTCTACTTCACTATTCATGAAACTGTTCAAACAGAGCCTATTCCACTTACTTATGAGCCAATTTCCCTACCAGAATCTTGGCAAGAGCTAACTTCTGCAGAGGAATACAAGGCTGCTATTGAGCAAATACACCACCATATTCGACAAGGTGATACTTATCAGGTTAATTATACTGTTCAACTTCAACAGAAGCTGACAGCTGATCCCTTTGCCATCTATAACCGATTGGTTGTTGAGCAAAATGCACATTACAATGCCTTTATTCAGCACGATGATGTTTCTATCATTTCCATAAGTCCAGAACTCTTCTTTAAAAAAGATGGTGATAGACTGACCACTCGTCCAATGAAAGGTACCACCAATCGTGGTTTAACAACTGAAACTGACCTCAAACAAGCCCATTGGCTAGCTCAGGATCAGAAAAATCGCTCTGAAAATATGATGATTGTCGATCTACTTAGAAATGACATGAATCGTATTTCAAAAATAGGAAGTGAAGATGTCAAGAGCCTTTGCCAAGTTGAACAATACTCTACGGTTTGGCAAATGACTTCAACTATTGAGACGCAACTCCTACCAAATAGTCGTTTAAATGATGTCTTCCAAGCCCTTTTTCCATGCGGATCGATTACAGGTGCCCCAAAAATAGCAACCATGGAGATTATTAAGAAGGTTGAAAAACAGCCTCGAGGTGTTTATTGTGGAGCTATTGGTATCTTGGTGCCACAGGGACCTAGTATTTTTAACGTGGCCATTCGGACACTACAAATGGAAGGAACCAAGGCTATCTATGGTGTCGGAGGAGGTATTACCTGGGACAGCAACTGGGAAGCTGAATATGAAGAAACAAAGCAAAAAGCTGCTGTTCTATACCGTCAGAACCCCAAATTCGATCTCATTTCAACTGCTCGTGTCCACCAAGGAAAACTGCTATTTCTTGAGGAGCATATGAAACGCTTGCAAGAGAGTAGTCGCTACTTTGACTATCCTTTCAATGCAGAAAAAGCTCACTATCAAGTCGAAGCTCTGTGCCAATCACTAGACTTTGACAAAGATTACCGTCTTAAAATGTCACTTGCAAAAGATGGTGAACTGAAGTTTGAACATACCCAATTAACAAACTTATCCAATGACTTCTGCCAAGCAAGGTTAGTTGAGCAAAGGCATACGTTGGATAGCCCCTATACCTTCTTCAAAACAAGTTACCGTCCTCACCTTAGTATCGAACCTCACGAACAAATCTATTATAATCATGAGGGGCAACTCCTAGAAACCTCTATCGGTAACATTGTGCTTAAAATCGAGGACCAACTCTACACACCACCCGTTCACCTCGGCCTCTTAAATGGCATCTACAGACAAAGCCTAATTGCTGATAATAAGCTTAAAGAAAAAGTCTTGACCGTAAAAGATATGGAACAGGCTCAGGCCATCTACGGATGCAATGCGGTGAGAGGCTTGTATGAATTGAAGGTGGAAGGATATAATTATATTTAACGAAAAAATACAAGTTTTTTGTTCTCCCCTACTCTTGCTAAAGACAAAAGAAACTTCAATATTCTATTGGTAAAAAATCAACAATTTAATAGTAAAATAAAGTATAATACTTACTGATAGTTATTCAGTTATCGTGACTGTAATGATAAGCTTTTTGGCTTATAATTTACTAGCCTTAAAATTCAGTAATAATTTAGAAAGGATACAAACCTTAAATGAAAAAATTTAAAGGCTTGACTTCTGCTGAAGTTCAAGCAAGTAAAAACGCCCATGGCGATAATAGGCTCTCTAGTAAAGAGGCTAACTCGCTCCTCTCAATCTTTATCGAAGCCTTCCAAGATCAATGGATTCTTATCCTCTTGGCTGCCTTAGGATTAAAAATCATCTTCAACTTTGTTGGAATGATTTTCCCTGCTATTGGTGAAGCCAACTGGTATGAGGCTATCTCACTAATTTTCGCCATTTTGATGTCTACAGGATTCTCAGCAGTCTCACAATACCGAAATGAGCAAAAATTCAACACTCTTCAAGAAGAGGCTTCAAAAACTAATGCTAAGGTTTATCGTGATGGTAAACTTAAAGAAGTTCTTGTTGATGATATTGTAAAAGGTGATCAAATTCTCCTTCAATCAGGGGACAAGATTCCAGTTGACGGTATCATACTGGAAGGTGAGTTAAAAGTAAACCAAGCTGTCCTTAATGGTGAAAGTGAAGATGCTAAGAAACTTCCTCTTGGTGATCAAGCAGAACCAGACTCTTCCGACCTCTTTACAGAGCTCAAAGTCTTCCGTGGTACAGTTGTTACTTCAGGTGAAGCCGTTATGGAAGCTACACAAATTGGTGATAATACTGTTCTAGGAAGCATCAATACTTCTCTTCAAGAAGATAGTAAAGATTCACCATCCAAAGAAAAACTCAACAAGCTTGCTGGAAACATCGGTGTCCTCGGTTATAGTGCAGGTGCTGCATATTCAGTAATCAACCTTGTTTTAGGCTTTATTGCCCTCAATAAGGCTAATAACCTCAATGGTGGTTCAATCTTCCTTCTTATCATTGAAACGATTCTCTTTGCGGTTACAATCATCATCATGGCCGTTCCAGAAGGTCTTCCGATGATGTTGGCACTCGTTTCTTCAATGAACTCAGGACGACTTTTAGCTCAAAATATCCTGGTTCGCCATCCTGATACCATTGAAACAGCCGGATACATGAATATCCTCTTCAGTGATAAGACTGGTACTATCACTGAAGGTAAACTATCTGTAGTTGACTTCTTCCTTGCTGATGGAACACTTTATGCAGCTACTGGTGAAACTGACGCTCCTGATTTTGACACAATGTCAGATAGCCTTAAAGCTGAAATGATTAATGGTATCGGTCTTAATAACGACGCCATGGTAGCTGATGGCAGTGCTGTTGGTAGTAACGCCACTGACCGTGCACTTCTTGATTTCCTTATTGGTCGTTCTCAACTTGATTTTGATACAAATACAATTACTGAGAAGCAACAATTCAACTCAGCAACAAAATTCGCAAGTGTAACGACCAACGATGGAAAAACCTACATCAAAGGTGCTCCAGAATTCATCCTAAATGACTGCTACTACTATCTTGATAAAGATGGTAATAAACAAAACTTTACAGATGATATTAAAGCTCGTTTCCAAGAATTATCATTGGAACAAGCTAACCGTTCAATGCGTTTACTTGCTATCCTCAATACAGATGGTAATGATAAAGTCTTGATTGGTATCGTATGTATCCGTGATAACGTTCGTTCTTCAATCAAACAAACTGTTGAAACAATGAACCGTGCAGGTGTTCAAGTAGTTATGGTAACTGGTGACCGTAAAGAAACCGCTGTTGCTATCGCTAAAGAAGCCGGTATCGTTACTGGTCAAAATGACCTTGTTCTTACTCACGATGAACTTTCTGCCCTTTCAGATCAAGAACTTAAACAACAATTGCCTCACTTAAAAGTGGTCAGTCGTGCCCTTCCAATGGATAAAAAACGTCTTATTGAGGCAGCTCAAGACCTCGATATGGTCGCTGGTATGACGGGTGATGGGGTCAATGACTCACCTGCCCTCAAATCAGCTGATGTCGGATTCTCAATGGGTGATGGTACTGAAGTCGCACGTGAAGCCTCAGATATCGTTATCTTGAATAACTCATTGACTTCTATTGAGAAAGCTGTCCTCTATGGACGTACTATGAGTAAGTCAGTAAGTAAATTCATTATCTTCCAATTAACCGTTAACGTGACTACAATTGCTATGTCACTTCTCTCACCACTTTTGGGCCTCAAAGAACCATTTACAATTATCCAAATTCTCTGGATTAACCTTATCATGGACACACTTGCTGCCCTTGCCTTTGGTGAAGAGCCTACCCTAGATCGTTACATGAATGAAAAGCCAGTTGCTAAGAAGGCAAATATTCTTACTGGCTATATGAAATCTGCTATTGGTGTAGCTAGCGTCTTCATTACTCTTGTATGTTTAGCTATTCTTAAAAATGTTGGTGGTATCCAAGGCTTTATCACAAATGGAACTGGCAACTTTGAAATGGTAACAACATTCACCTTTACAGTATTTATCTATGCTGTCATTTTCAACTCACTTAATACACGTAGTAATGGATTCAATGTTTTTGAACATATCGGCGAAAACAAGAAATTCTCAATTGTAATGATTTCTATTGCTGTCGTTCAAACCTTGATTATTCAATTCGGTGGTAAAGTATTTAGTACCGTTCCAATGGACGTTCAACACTATATCGTTGCACTTCTTATCGCGGTTTTGATCATCCCTGCAGATTTAATTCGAAAAGCTCTAACTAAAAACAAATAACTATCTGTTTAACGTATTATAAAACTTAAAAGGATAAAAAGGATTGGGATAACTCCCAAACCTTTTTTAATAATTTCCGAAGGTAATACCGTGGAAAGATCATAACATAAAAAGGCTTTAACAAGCCTTTTTGATTTATTAAGGCTCTATAATTTCTGTAGTGGGTAAAACTACTG
>NZ_KV832023.1:15258-16996 GCF_001837325.1 Streptococcus sp. HMSC065H07 | reverse complement strand
ACAAAAATCGATTAATTCGTCACGATAAGGTGTGTTAGTTTTCAAGTTAATTCTAGCTACAAAATTCATAATTCCACCTCTTTAAATAACAAAAGACTACAATAAAGAAAAATAATGAGGTATTACTGTTAGATACTTTATGTCATTAAGACAATTCTCTTCGATTGATATTATAGCACTCTAAAATGGAAGGTTCACTATAAAAATAAAACCCATTAAATCTTTTGTATAAGGTCTGAGCCTGTAGCTTCATCATAAAATGATAGTACTTCATTAACAAAACCTAAGTAAGTGTTTGTAATCTCATTCTCAATCAGAGGATAACCATAAGCCTTAAGTCTTCGAACTCTTTGACCAAATAATATAAATCTTGGCCAATAAAATGGAATTTCTTCTTCAAAAGTAATAGGTTCTAATGGATAAAAACCTAATTGGTCAACTCTTTCAGAAATCGTTCCCCCAATTAAGCCCTCTTTAAGATCTTGAAGAAACACTAGTTCCTCAATTTCTCTATTTGATATGAAACGTTTAAGGTATGATTTTCGTAAAGCTAATTCTTTATTTATACGTCCCGCTAATTCCAAATTTATCTCTGAGGTTGCAAATTTTTGGTTCTGAAAACCAAACCTCCAGCCATAAGATAGGGCTCTATTATTTACAAATTCATAAACTGTTACCAACTTTGGAAACAATTGAGTAAAGTCTTTTAAAGTAAGAGACCTCTTAATTACTTCATCAATCGCATTTGGATACTCATTAATATCAATCAAGTAACTATGTTCTAACACTTCTAGTGAAGTTCTATCACTCATATCGATTGCCGTAGCAAATTTATTACTAGCGTCTACTGCCAGTATAAATTTATACTCATGACCGTCTTCACTTGAAAAATTGATAACTTTGGGAATAATCATTAATTCTCTGTCTCTATCTAAAGCATGTTCTTTACTTCTAACCATAATCACTTTTTCCTCGTTAGTCATATTATTTATTAGCCTAATTATAGGATAGCACACAATAAAACATACCACTACACCTTAAGTCAGTTATTCTCTAATAATAGGGGGTGTGACACCCCTTAACTCCATTGTATCCTTTCTCATAAACTGATATAATTTTCTTGTAGTTCGATGAAACTACACTCGAAAACTTATACTGTCAGTCTCTAATCCTCCTAATAGAAATAGAGACTCCTAATCCAATCCAGTTCACATCATAATCTCCTACAAACCCAGATGCGAACAAACCTCCTTTAAAACTAGGGCGATGACCCTAGTTTTTTTTGTTAAATGTTACGTGATATCCTGCTCACGCGCGTGATCATATCACGTTTACACCAATATGCAAGTTACGAACCTGTTATTAACTATAACAAAAAGAAGAAAAGCCCCCTACCGAGAAACTTTTGGTAGAGAGCCTAACTTAATAACTTTGATTCGTCTGCGGAGGATCCTCTTGTTTAAGCAAAGCTGCTTAAGCTTCTTTCAAGTCATTTAGAGGTAGTGAATAAACAGATTAGCAGATAGCAAGCTAACATTAATCGATAAGCTTGTCAAAGACATTAAACGTCTGGTCTTCGGTTTTAGGAATTTTACCAACTTTAGGAAGTGTATTTTCATCACTCTGAACGTACAAAAAAAGAAGACCTATCTAGTCCTCTCTAGATGTTAGCTTATCGTCGCCCACTACAGTTGATAGATAGGCTTTAAAGACAAGAATTGCGATTATGAACCAGTTT
>NZ_KV832023.1:0-15158 GCF_001837325.1 Streptococcus sp. HMSC065H07 | reverse complement strand
GAATTGCGATTATGAACCAGTTTGATAAGAAGTCTCTACCCTATCGAGCCTTGAAAAATCACTGGCGACTCTTTCAAAAGGACAGCCGTAAGTTATCTCTCAATTCTTTCTATTCAAAGACTTTCCGTCAAACATTATGCCCACATGAAGTCGTTGAGAAGACACTGAATTTCTCAGAAGAACTCGCCAATTATTATAACCTCTATCAGCTCTTACTTTTTCACTTTCAGGAGAAGAGAGTAGATGAGTTTTTTGAATTAATAGAGGAGAACATGAGCAAGGTCAAGCACTACTTTCAAATGGTCTTTAGGACTTTTCTTAGACACAAGCAATACATCAAGAATGCACTAGAAACAGACTATTCAAACGCAAAAATTGAAGCAACTAATAAGTTGATTAAAGACATCAAACGGTTGGGCTTCGGTTTTAGAAACTTCATCAACTTTAAGAAACGTGTCTTCATCACTCTGAACATAAAAAAAGAGAAGACCTATCAGATCCTCTCTAGAGGTTAGCTTTTCGTCACCCACTACAGTTGACAAAAAACCAAAATAATGTTCTTCCACATCGTTAACCATCTTCTCAACCATAAAGACCACATGATTTGGTGGTAAGACACTGGAGGGTCTAGTAGCAATGTCATCTGATTTGTGTTATAGTTAACTTGCATGATGTAGCCTTTCTACATAAGATTCGCAACTTTATTTTATCAAGTCCATCTCTTTAATGCAAAAAGAAACAGAGGTTAAAATGGCTAATTTAGGAAAAATAATTAAAAAGAACTCAGAACTAATGGAACTTTTAAAGATTATTTACTCTTTTCAGCTTAAGGACTGTTGGCTTTGTGCAGGAACTATACGTAATTATATTTGGGACTATCTTAGTGAAAGGAATATATCTTCAGATATCAATTTTTCGGATATAGATGTCATATTCTTTGATAAGAATATATCATATGAACAAACTGTTTCAATAGAAAACGAAATTAAAAAGAAATATCCTAGATATAATTGGGAAATAAAAAATCAATACTATATGAATATCCATAGTCCTAATACCGAAAAATATACTAGTTCTACAGATGCTGTTTCGAAATTTCCCGAAAAGTGTACGGCGATAGCTGCTAGACTAGATAACAATCAGGAATTAGAACTGTTCACCCCCTATGGAACAGAAGATTTGATTAATTTTAAAGTCTCTCCTACACCACATTACTCTTTTGATAAAGAACGACAAGTAGTTTATAACGAAAGAATTAGAAAAAAAAATTGGATTGAATTTTGGCCTAATCTTTATATAGAAATTATTGAATAAATTAAATTGTTTTTCCATTAAAATAACGAAGGAAACTCCATAACGAGATATTTTGAAGACTTCAATAGTTACAAACAGTTTTGTGTCTAGTTTCATTCCACAGTATATATTTGTACTGTACTTCTCTTTTTATGCCTCATTGAGGTGTCATAATTAGCGCAAGGTCATTCTCCACACTTAGAACATCCTAGGAAAACAGACGCTAAAACGATTTATGCGTCTAGAAATCCAAAAGCACTTGTAAATGAACAGCACCTCAAAAGTTGGACACAAAATTTAACAATTGGGGTGTTTTTTCTATTTTGAATTAAGTTTAAATAGTAAGTTTGAGATATATGGACTAAAACAAGAAAGGGGTTAGCATTAGTAAACTAGAAAAACAATTAGAGGTCAATTCCAGAGAGAATGCCACTCTAAGCTACGCCATTCCAAGTAAGAACATTCTTACAAATTGACTTTTCCAATGCAAGAAAAAAAGTTATACTATTGTTATGAAACAAGAGGAAAATTAACTCTTGATAGCTAAGGTTACCTTCCTAAAAAAGTTTAAAGTGATTAGAATAAAGTAACGATGCGCTCTAGAGAGGGCAAGAGAAACAATTAGAGAGATGGTTATAATAGTGAATTTATTAGCTTTACTATTTCACGTTCTACTAACTTAAGTCAAGTTAAAACTGTGCTTGATAAAGCTTATTCAGAAAAATGCTTTTACGAACCTATATTACATAGTAATCGAGGTTGGCAATATCAACACAACTATTATCATTATTACCTAAATTAAAAGATATTCGTCCATCTATACCACAAAAAGTAAGCAGTCCAGACAATGGCATCCTAAAATCAGAGATGTTTTATTACTATGATAAAGACTATGGGGCATTAAACGATCTGGAACAAGTTATTATAAAATATATTTATTATTACAATAACAATGTATCAAAGAAAAATTAAAAGGACTGAATCCTATGGAATATAGAATTCAATCCTTTGGACTTATTATAATAAAGTAGACACAAAGTAAAGTGAAAACGAGGAAAATCATTATGTCAAGAACGTTAGTCCGACTTTAGAAATTTATCTAAATAGTTTAAATAGTTGGGTTAAAGAATATCAAAAATACGGAGTAAGAGCGTTCCTAGGACAGCGGAGCGCTCTTCGTCATGTCCAATTTGAAATTTGCTTCCAATTTATTTTATTTCTGTTTCAAAACTTTGATACACAAATCACAGTTTAAAAGTCATTTGTAACAGCTAAATTTTCAATCTGAAGCAGAGTCTCCCACCGTTTTTAGTGTATTATATATTTTTAGTTCTAAATTTAGTCAATATACTTGTTGTTATACCATTAACACATTCTTCTAGTTGTTCATTCAAGAAAAATTCCCAACCTTTTTGTTCAGATAAACTATCTAAAACACTTTTTACTCTAGCTTGATAGTCAATAAATTTATTTGTTTTATCTGTTAACAACTTTTTATTAGCATCCATCTCACCAAATTCAGTTGGCAAAAATTCCGTTCTTCGAGATAAAATTGTCGAAAAACCTGCATTCAAATAATATACAAAATCTGGTTCAGGAACATTGAAAAAAATATCATCTAAAACATTTTGAGCATATTTTCCTTTAATAACAAAGCGTGAATAAAGCTTGTAATACCAACCATCAGTAAGCACAAGATTTCCTTTACTCAATTCTTTTTTTATCGCGTAATCATACAAAGTCGAAAACCATGCGAGATTTAGATATAACCAATGATTATCACCCAAATCAAATAGTCTCTCCTTAGGATTATAGTCCCATAGTACAGTTTTTATAGTATTCATATGATTCCTAACGTACTCTGATTCATATATATTAATGTCCTTTTTATTAATATATACTATATTCATTCCTTGTTCTTTCAATCTATCTGATACTTTTTTTGAAACAGTTGTCTTGCCAACTCCATCAATTCCTTCAAATGTAATCAACTTTCCTTCCATATACTTACCTCATATTTAAAATACAATTTTATTAATAACTTCAACCTTTGAAGTCAACTCTTTCTTAATTTTTTTCATAATTTCATTAGGGCTTTTTTCACCTTTTGTAAGCAAATTTATCTCTTTAGAACAAGGAAGAACAATTTTATCGCACCCTAAAGATTTTATCAAAAATAAATCAAATATTTCTGAGCGATACGGCACCAGTCTATTACCACTACACGCTAAAACATCCGTACAAAAAATAATATCTTTCTTACCTTTACACTCATTTACTACTCTTTTTATTGAGTCTAAATAATCTGATAATGTAATATCAAGCGCTAGATCGCCACGTGCAACTAGAATTTCATCGCTTTCCTCCACAATATCTTGAATATCTTGTACTGCTAATTTTGTCTCTATTTTAGGTATAATACTACCGCTAATTTTAGAAGCTAGATTTCTAATCTCACTCGAATTTTCTATAAAGGAAAAAATATATTTCACATCGGGATAATTAATTTGTTGAATAATATCTTCAAAATCTTTCTCTATTTCTATATATCCGCATTGAATCGATTTTCCAATATAGCCCTCAAATGAATTAACAGCTTCTACTTTAAGATAATTTGTCTTCTTCTCACGAACCAAAAAACCACCTTCCCCATCCGAATAAAATTTTAATTCACCTTCCTCTGAACTGAAAATTGTATTCTCATCGAGTAAAATGCAGTTAGGTTCTGTGCTATAAATTTCGTGTGAAATTGTAATAGTATATACTTCACCCTTCTGAATTTCAAATCTAAATCCTGTATCATCGCAAAAGTTTGTCTCCCTTATCCTCGCCTTACCTTTAGGATAAGGAAAATCTAAATAAATTTCTAAATTAAAGTTATTAAATATAGGATAAAGTTTTTTTATTTTTTTACTTATTTCATCTTGCGGTAATTTTGAAAGATTAATACGCACACCATCAATCCCAATGCTTTTCAGCTCACGTAATAACTTCTCTAAACCCTCAATATCTGTGATATGATTTATAGTTTGAATTATCATTCTTTAACTCCTCAAAATTCACTTTGTTTCTCATGAATCCTATAATTTCTGATATAGAATAGATTGAATTGTTTCCAATAACTTTTTTCTCTTCTCTCGAATATCTTCCCTTCTTTCATTTGATAAATTCTCTCCATACCTCAACTCTAAATTATCTGAAATAATATGTAAAAAAGAAAATCTAATATTTAATTTATTTGCCGCTCTCGCCATATGACCTATCTCAGGGTCTACAAAATCATATTTTCCATCATTATTAAGAAGATCCAACCAATTTTCTGTTTCTTGCAAAACAGATGGTAATGTTACATGCTCACCTTCATATATGTTTAAACTATCATCACTAGAAAAAATGTTATTCCACTCAATTTTACCAATATTTGGAATAAAACTTACATTTCCTGTTGCAATGCTCTCGTTAGGAATAAAATTACTCTTCAAACCACCTAGTTTTCCAACATAAATAACAGTATCTACTCCAATACTAGCTAACTCTGAAACTAGGCAACCTGAAATATCTCCCCAATAAGTATGTTCACATCCCAATAATAAAGTAGATTTACCACTCTTTGTATCAAATCTTTTCCACTTAAATACCCCTTCGCCTTCCCAATCATAATTCAAATTTCCAATTGGATCTACATAGCCTAAAATTATTGTTTTAGCCTTTGGTAATTCTTTAAGATTTGATTTTTCTAATGTTTTAAAACAATCTTCACTTTCTGGAAGAAAGTAGTTTACATTAACATTTTTGTTTATTATCTCAAAGTAGGATTTTAGAATACAAAAATAGTGAAATACGTAATCAACTCCTGGATAACAGTGAACAATATATTTTCCTTTTTCTATTGTTACTGTAGGTCGCATGTAGTTAAATAGTTTATCATTCTTTTCAATACTGGAAATTACAGCATTTCGACTAAAATCTGGGATAATTGTTATTTCATTATTCTCTGATATATTTTTAAATAAATGATGAACTTTCAATTCAAGGTACTGTTTTAAATACTTTCCCATTGAATGATTTTTTACCATTAAACTGGAGTAATTTAAACTTTTCTTATATTTATTTGGTATAGTTAATGTTTGTATTTTCTCCATAAACTCTCCTTATTAAAAAACTGTTGAATTAAGCATATCCTGAGTCAGTGATAACATATCTAAAAGGACGGCGTTTAAGTTCTGTTCATTTACAGTAGAATAAATCTGAAGACTTATATATCTTTCAAGTAGTTCTTGATTACCGTATCCTCTATTGTCAATATAAATTTTTGAAATCCATTTACTCTTTAGGTTGGGTTTCCCATTTTTAGCATTTAATAATGAAGCACATTCCCATAATGCTCGTCTTGCACAATCAAGTGCTAAAGTATATTCACCAACTTCAAACATCTTTAAACTATCATCATAGTATGATCTCGCTTCTAGAGAAATTCTATTTGTAATCAACTCAAGAAAATTTGATGTTTCCAATAAATAAAGTAGCTGTTCACTTACCTCATTCCTATCAATAAAGAAGCCATGATAGATTCTTAAAAGTAATTTCAATTCTTCATAACTACCTACCAACCCCCTAGTATTTATAAGATTTTCTATCAGTTCTTCAACTGCGTTAATAGACCAATATTCAACATCAAGTTCAATTTCTCCTACTCTAATAACTTCAACCCCTAAACAATTACCATACCTTCTCATGTTCTGGTTTTTAAAATTCTGTTCGTCTTTCAAAAAAACATATACATCAATATCAGAATTTTTATTACCAAGTCTCTCTAAAAATGATGTGTACAATAGGATTGCAGAATCTTCAGTAGCCTGGGATAATTTATCGGTAATTGTTTTTAAACTTAAATATTTATCTAATAAAACTTTGTTGATAATTTCCTCTTTTGTAGTCATTGTTATCCTCTCCTCTTATAAGATAAAAAGCGCTCATATTTTCCTACTTTATTTATAGTGTGATTAAAGTTAAATAGTCTTATAAAATTTAATACTGTATCTCTATCTTGAAACTCCAACTCCAATTCAAAATCTACATTGTCATGATAAAAATTTTTATCTAAACAAATTTTTATATCTTGGTAATATGTTATATATCTTTCCGTTTTTAATTTTCCTATCAGACAGACAATTGGAGGTAAACCTGAACAATTTGCTTGAGTTTCTAATGTGTTTAAATTTATCTCACTAGGAACTTCTTTCAAAGATAAATCAAAGTGCTGTTCAGTACTTTCAATATAAGAGCCTACTTTTTCTTTATTCTTTATCTGCAGTTGCAGATTTTCCTTCTTCCTAATTCGAACAGTCATATTATGTTTGAAATATTCCAAATTTTCTGTATCAAAATAATAGTTTTCCTGAACAATGAATTTCTCTGGATTTAATTTTTGTTTTAATAATGAAAACTCTTCTTCACTTATTAAATATTTATACTCTTTTTCAATCATTTTTCTCCCCTAGTTTTTGAGAATAAAGTTTTTGTTTAGAAGAATAGAAACATAATTTTTTACATCTTCCAATACGATCTCCTCATTTACTCCATATTTTTTTGCTAAAACAATTGCAATATCTTCCACCGTATTCTTACCATTACATAAATCAAAAATTCTAGCTCCAACTTCATTAACTTCATAAACGTCAATAGTATCAGTAATAATGAATTTCCCGTCAACCTTTGCTAAATAAGCCTTTAAACTTTTTGAATACATACAAATAATCCTCTCTCCTTTTCAATTAGTAAACAAATAATTTTCCAGTTACCTTATTTCTCTTATAAGCTTCTTTTGAAATGATAATAGTAATAATCACCAAGCACGATAAAACCATTATGAAGCCTGCCCAAATATTTGGTGATACATGCTCTTTAAAAAATATTCCTCTAACCATATATAAACAGTACGTTGATGGAAAAATAAATGATACAATTCTTCCAATTACTGGAAATGCACTTACTGGAATACTTGTCCCAGATAAAATTCTCATAGGCTCATCACAAATTGTAAACAAGTAATTTGAATCTCTAGAAGTTAAAAATAGTGAATTTATAAAAGCCCCCCAAATGGCTGATGAAATAATAATCACCACTAATGATAGTAAACAAGAACAAATCAACTCAACTGAAACTGTTCCAACTATTACAAACAAAATAATAATAAAGGATAAAAACATTCCAATATTCGTTAAAATTCCACCTAAAGCACGTCCCAACAAGAAATTAGTTAAAGAAGTAGGAGTTATAAAAACCGCTTCTAAAGTTCCATTTTGTCGTTCAAATGTTAATAGAAAAGCACTTTGTACCATTGACCAATAACAGTTATATACCAATGTCCCCGTAATAAGAAATATTAACAAATCCGTTTGATTTTCTATTCCAAATCTTTTAAGAAAATATAAATCAAATGATTTATAAGTATAAAAAGTCTGGAAAAAAATTATAATTGGCCAAACTATTAAGGACATAATATTACTTAACGAATTTTGATAATTCTTTTGTTGTTTTACAATTTCTGCTTTCAACATTATAAATTCTTCTTTAATATTTATCATGCCAAATCTCCATTAATGAATCTTCTAGTGATGGTTCAACTATACTTATGGATTCAATAGAAATGCTACTATAACTACTGCATACAGATATAAATTCTTGAATAATATTTTTCTTTGATTTTAGAATAATTGACTCATCATTATCCCAAGTACACTTAATAGGGATATCTAATTTATCAACTGCATCTTTCACATCTTTTTTGTCTTTTTTAACAAATTTAACTTTTACAATTTTTTCTGGACTAACACTTTTGACTATTTCAGATGGAGAACCCTCATTTAAAATTTTCCCATTATCCAATAAGTAAATATAATCACATAACTCTTCTACTTCCTTTAAATAATGAGTTGTTAAAAGAATTCCTTTATTTAATTCCTTTGCAAGTTTTAGAACATAGTGTCGTAGCTCTTTTGCAATTACAATATCCAATCCTAAGGTAGGTTCATCTAATAAAATATATTCTGGATTATTTATTAAACCTTTAGCAATTTGAAGTCTTTGCTTCATTCCTTTGGAATACTTTTCAACAGGAATATCTGAAGAATCCTCTAATTTAACAAGTTTTAAACACTTATCAATTCGATTATTTAGTTCTTTTTTATCAATCCCATATAGACTTCCAAAATATTCTAAATTTTCTTTTCCTGTCAATCTCCAATATAAATTTCGCTCTCCCCCAGAGATAACGTTAATCCTTTTTTTAGTACCTTTTTCATCACTATTAATATTAATACCATCAATTAGTATCTCACCTTTACTAGGCGTTAGTAATGTTGAGAGCATTCTAACAGTAGTTGTTTTCCCTGCACCATTTATGCCAAGTAATCCCACTATTTTTCCTTTAGGAATTTGTATATCAATTCCCTTAATAACATCTCTTCTTTGTCTATCTTTTTTTAAAAATCTTTTAAAAAAGTTTTTTTCACTATTTTCAGAATAACTTTTATACACTTGTTTCATTTCTAACATTTATGAAAAGACCTCCTCAATTAGCTTTCTTTCTAATTTTTCAAACCATCTATATCCTAAATAAAAAATAATCACTCCTTCTATAATTGCTAGAATACTTGAAAATACCGTAGATGTACCGATATTGCCAGTAGATACATCTCGTAAAACATTAATCGCATGAGTCAAAGGTATTAAATTACTAAAAAATTGTAATTGCTTTGGAAGATAAGTAACAGGAAATGATACTCCTGATAAAAAACTTAATATAATAAAAAGTGTATTTTGGCTTATGAACGTATCCCTTGTATATACCATAATGTTGGAAAGGATTAAAGTCATTGAAAAACTCACTATTGCAATAAAAAATACTAATAAAAACATACTAATAATATTTTCAAAATTATATCTAACTCCTAGGAATACTGAAAAAATGATAACTAAAAAAAATTCTATAATTGATCGTCCAAGTTGTTCTACGAAAGTCCCTAGAAAGTAACCCAATCTAGAAGCTGGAGATAGAAGA
Source organism: Streptococcus sp. HMSC065H07 (assembly GCF_001837325.1). Taxonomy (NCBI): domain Bacteria; kingdom Bacillati; phylum Bacillota; class Bacilli; order Lactobacillales; family Streptococcaceae; genus Streptococcus; species Streptococcus sp. HMSC065H07. Next base: position 5,803 of record NZ_KV832023.1, on the reverse strand, counting down.
AACGAATCAATAGTTCCTTCGCGAATCTCTAAAATAAGACTTCGTCCAACATTCATCAATGTTGCAATAGAAACTGCATAAGCCCCATATCCCAGTGAAACAAACAATAAATAGTTCATTCCTGAAGCCTTATTAGAAAACTCATTCCCAATTTTTCCATTGAAAACAAAATAATATAGTAGCACTGGCGTTAATAAAGCAAAAATTGAACTTAAAACACGTTGAAGAATAAATGAGATGGGGTATGCACGTAACATTGAGACACGATTTTTTTTATACACAGATTTAATTATATTTAACATTTCTATAGATACTCCTATTCTAATAATCATCAAAGAAAGGTTCATCATTTTCATAATGTCGTTGCTGATATTTCAATCTCTTTAAAATAAAAAATATTTCTGGAAAGTTATAGGTTATGTGCAATATTAAAGGATAAAATAGTGAGTCTGTCATCAAAAAAATGTTTCCAGAAAGCATACTCAGAATAAACTGTGATACATAATTTCTATAAGTAAACATTGTCGTTGCCCATCTATTTAAATAGTGTGCACTGACAAATAAAAAACCAGAAAATATTAAAATCAGAATTCTTAAATAATTGTTGTAGTCCTTCAACTCACTAAGAATAAAGAAGCGAAAATACATCTCTTCTGCAAAAATACTATATAACATAGCTAAAATAGTTAAAAATACCTCTCTTTTTAAGAGATTTAAATTAAAAGTGGGACCTGATAGCTTCATCTCATAATCCTTACAATGTAACAGAATTAAAGTTACTATTAAGAAAATAAAACTTAACAAAAAACTTATGAAGCTCATTGAGTCCCCTACAGCGAATGAAATCCTCTTGACTTGAAACAAAAAAGCTGGGAGCAACATTGGTAGCCCAAAAAAAATTACTTGTAGCCAGTAAGAATAATTAATTTTCTGTCTTAATAATGGTAAAAAAGTAATAACTACAACTAATAAAAAAAATGAAAATAGTATCCTAAAAAAATATTGACCAAAACCAAGTATACCAATATCACTCAACAATAATAACGTAAGAACTGTTAGTGACAATTTCTGTTTTTTTAACATTTTATCAACCTCAAAATTATAAAAATATGGAACAAAAGTACTTTTGTTCCATATTTCGTCCCGTAAAAAAATTGAATGATCGTTTAAGCAAAGATAGTTGCCACAACTGTAGCAATAATCTTAGTATCTTCAATTTTTTCAATTGTTGGTTTTTGATACATAATTCTTCCTCCATAAAAAATAAGACTGAGGTCGTCACCTCAATCTTATTCTATAACTTCAATTGTATCTTCCTTTATTTTTTACATATTCACAAAATCACTTATTGAACTAAATAATTTGTCTGCGGTTCCTATACAATCCAACCTTTTTAACATATCGATATATTCTAACATCAATTTCATTGAAGCTTTATCTCCTCTTTTAAAAGAATAAAATGCTTTATTAAAACGAAGTATAATTCTCTCAAATATATCTGCTTCCGATAATTGGAGAGAATCTAAAATTTTCATAAATTTTAGTGCTTGAGCTAGACAGTCACTTTCAATGCAGATCGTAACAACATTTAAAAGCATTTGATAAACCTTTCTGCGATTCTCTAACAACTCGTCGTAAAATTGCACTCGACTAAGCATTTCAGACGACAAAGTTACTAAGGTATCAATAGTAAGAACGTTCACACTATTAATGAACAACCACAATTCATACCGTCCCCACTGTTCAACCGAAAAAAGATAATCAACTAAATAGTTTACATCTTTTTTAGGAACTTTTCTGCTTTGATCACATGTATATATAACTATTTTCACTATTACACTATTTAAATATAAAGATTTTTTATTAGGATACTTGAGTTTTTCCATCTCTAAATCATTTAAGAATTTATCTAATTTCAAATAGTTATTATTTAGATATGCTTCAAATAACTCTTTATTAAACCTAATGTCATCTGTTAAAGTATAATTATTATATATAGCTTGAAACTCATCTAACAGTACGTTTATATTATCCAAACATTGAAAAAATGAATCAATAGATACACTACTCAGCCCTCTCTCGAACCTTGATAATTGTGCCATAGATATAGTGCCTTCTGAGGCCTCTCTTAAAGAAAAGTTTTTTGATTCTCGTAATATTTTAAAAATTTTCCCAAAATCTTTCAATATATCCCCTCTCTTTTACAGATATACAAAACAGAAGATTTAGAATTTAGTAATATGCTACAATATCTCCAATATAATAAGAAGGAGTTCTAAGCATGAAAAAAATTATCAAATTCACTATTATGCTTCTCATATTTGTTACAATCTAAAACGATTAGATAGTTCCATTGTATCATTTTTATCAATTTGTTTCTTTTCAAAAACACAAGCTACACGACAAACTCATGAAGAAAATTTCGTTATTTGAAAACAGTTTCATGAGACAATTTCAAATTCTTCGCTATACTGATAGTAGAGGATATTATTATGGATAGAATAATCAATTTCTTAGTCAGTGTCCAAGATAATAGAGAGTCATGGGAAATCAAACATTTGTTATCTAACATTGTCCTTCTCATCTTCTTTGCAGCTTGTCAGGTACGGAAGCATTGGATAATATAGATGTATTTCGGAATGCCTATGAGTCCTCTTTATGGACCGTGTTGAGTCTAGAAAATGGAATTCCCTAACACGACACGCTTCAACGAGTCTTTGCAACCTTAGATTCCCAAGTTTTTAGTAGAAGTGACACTACTGAAGTCAAAAATTCTAGAAAAAGCAGACTTGTCCTCTAAGATTTTGTTTAGCTTTTCCAAACAACTCGTAGCCATTGACGGTAAAACTATTCGAGGTAATAGCAGTGATACGCAGAAAGATCTGCAAACTGTGACCGCGCATTCGACTGATTTGGGGATTCTTTATGGCCAAGTAGTGACTAATGAGAAGAGTAATGAAATTACTGCTATCCTAGAATTATTGGATATAATTTCAGTTGAGGGTTGTATGGCCAATATAGATGCGATGGGGACTCAGACTACAATTACCAATAAGATTATCAAGAAAAAAGGCGATTATTGCTTAGCCGTTAAAGAGAATCATAAGACATTTTACGAGGATATTATCCCTTTTTTAAGCTGAGTACTGAGCAAGAAAATTATTGTTGGTTGAGGGAAAATCATTCTGATTTTAAGCATATTCAAAGTATCGGACTAGCTCGTATCCATATTGATAAGAATAGACAAGAAAGTGAAGAGTTCCGCTACTTTCTATTGAGTTGTCAGGTCAGTGCTAGAGAATTTGCGGACTATGTCCGAGGTCACTGGCTGCAAGATGTTGTTTTTCGAGAAGATTCCATTAAGACCTTGAATAAACATTTAGCTATTAATTTGAACGTAATGAATAAATTTTGCTTAGCAGTGCTTAATCGTTTGGATTTGGGTAAGAAAATAAGCGTGAGACGGACAACCTTCACTCAAATCAACGTAGTTCGTAAATAAGGGTTCATCCATTTCTATAAGATTTTTTATCTCCTTCCAGGTTTTAATGCCTGCTAACTGACAAACGAAGACAAGAAATAGAATGGTTGATAAAGGATAGCGAATTTTCCAAGATTGACGACTATCCAATTCAGCTGCGCAATTGTCAATAGAACTAATAAAATCAATCAAAGTAGGCTCTTTTCTACCATTTGTCAAGTCTATCAAGGCTTTAAGTAAAAAAAGAGATAAGACAGTAGCTATTCTGAAGTCACTGTCTTGTCTCATTTTCTTCTTAAATTGATTTTACATCACATATTAAACTTACTGTCCAGGTAAATTACTCATAAAGTCAGTAAAGTTTACGCTCTTACCTATTGTTCTCGTTAATCTTCCTTCTGGTAAAAAGTTATCAGAAAAAATTTATGAAGTCCGTAAAAGGTGAAAGACCTAGCGACTCTATCTGTTGTATTGAGATAACCATTTGAAATTCATTTTGCATAGGGACCATTTGCGGTGGTGCATTAAGGTTTATTAAATCAAATTTTTCATAAAATTCAAATGCCTCTGACAAGGCTACTAGGAACAGTCCTCCAATCGGAATGAATTGATTAATAGTTAATGCTAACTGAAAAGCTGTTAGTAATAACTGTGTGCCAAATCCCTTATTTTGGTGATTCCAATCGATACCAATTGCATTTACTTGAATGACAGAAAAATTCTGTTCTTTAAAAAACAAAGTTCTCATCTCATTCAACGATACAGATATAAACCCATAAATATTTTTTTCATCAGCAACTAGAATCAAACGTTCAGTAAATTGGGTCAACTCATCTCTACATTTACTTCTCAGATATTGGTTAATTTCTTCATTACCGCAATCAAATTTTGATGTAGCTGTATTAAAGTCACCACCCCAAAATCTGAAGTCTATTAACTTAGGCATTATTTTTTACCAGTAAACAGAGGACTTTTTTTGGCATTCTGAACACGTTCAAAAGCACTCTTTGAGGGGTTTGGTTTAGCCATTAAGACTTCGATTAAGCGTTGTTCTGCCCCCACGTTAATTTCAGTTGATTTTGTTAATACTGCCATTATTACGCCTCCTTTAGTACTATTATCTTATGTTTTCTTTCTTTAGTCAATCTTTTTAGTTATGTAAATCTTGAATTATCAAATTAAGTGAACACTTTTCCTATAGAAGACTTCATAAGGTTTTTTCAGTTAAGACATTTTCATGTCCTATTATTTAGTTTATTCTCCCAAAGCTGAATGATATAGTCTTCAATCAATGTCAAATCACAACCTTTAAAAAAACTCATAGTGGTATACAACACACGCATATGAATACTTTGCATAGACTAAAGGCTCATAGATATAGACATTACTATGGAAGTCATAAGTAAAAAAACACCAGTAAAGGTGTCTTTAATTATAGGCTGATTCACCAATAGTAAACTAGATTAGTATAAATTCTCCCACTGTGTGATGGAGTCTGGAAGTATTACTTTATAATTCTCGTAAAAGTCAATTAATTCATTTGGCGTAATAACGACAATATTATCCACCTTATCAGCATTCAATACTTCTGGTGCAAAGAGGAACACTTCATAACCATTCTGGGTAAAATCAGCAAATTGTAATGCATCGAGTGCTTCGGCTTTTCTACCCTTTACTTGAACAACTGCCTTTCTCACCCGTTTAGGATCTCTAGATAAAAACTCGCATTCCACTTTTATAGTCGTCGATTTACTTGCAATAGAATTCGAAAGAACATAATAGTCATAATTTACCTGTATATAGGAAATCACTAGCTCTTCCAAATCAAAATCAGGCAGGTTATCCAATAAACTACCTTCTAAACGAGCAACATCGTAGTGATTCGTTTGAGATAGTTTATTATAAATGGCTTTTGAGTACTCAACTATAATAGCATCATAAATTTTCTGAGCCGTGCCAGCATTAGCTCTGTTGAATGCTGCTTTGATTTGTCCTGGCACTTGCATACCGAATTTATAAGCATCTATCGGTAAAAGTGCTCCTATGTCTAATCTTTTGTCACACCTTGTAAGTACCTCACCTTTAGCTCTACATATCCAATAATTACCATCTAAATCACGTGTCCAAAACAAATTATCTTCATGTGTATCCTTAAAGATATTCAACACAGTATTTAATCGACCAGGCTCTTGACGAAGTCGTTCATAAAATTCAGAATAAGTTAATACTTCTCCCTCACCATATATTCGGCTCCAACCAATAGCCAAATACTGTTGTTCTCCTTTTAAACAAAAATCGATTAATTCGTCACGATAAGGTGTG
>NZ_KV832022.1:0-238 GCF_001837325.1 Streptococcus sp. HMSC065H07 | reverse complement strand
TCAGCTCCACTACCGTCATCGACTAGAATAATGTCAAACATTTGATTTTCCTTATCCCGAATATTTTTCAAAAGTTCCAACAAACGGTCATCAGGTTCATAGGCAGGAATGACAATAACAACATCTTGAAACATCATCGACGTTCTCCTTTTTGACTTTTATTTTCGTACATTTTCTTATCAGCTATTACAAATAACGGTGCAAAATCAGCTCCACTACCGTCATCGACTAGAATAAT
>NZ_KV832021.1:7999-11457 GCF_001837325.1 Streptococcus sp. HMSC065H07 | reverse complement strand
CTACCCAAAATCGGTAAAATTGTTTATGCCATATGATTGTAACACCTTATCAAAAAAATCACTAGGTAAGGCGTTGTTTTTGAGTACACTTTTTACACTGAACCTTAGTTCAAAAATAGACAAATTCCTTAGTTTGATTATGGAATTCAATCTATTTTTTATCAAATGCCTTGATATGCTTGACAAATGGTAGAAAAGGACTTAGTCCTGTGCAATACATAACTAAATCCTTTCTTAAATTATTTGTCTATCTTTTTGGGGTCAGTACATTCCAGTGGACCTTTTTAGGTCCGAGCCTAGAAATAGAGAAGCGAGGAGATTCAGTGTAATTTGATAGATTTCTGAATCTGATGAAGGTTTATCCTTGTAAAAATGAAAAGAGCCTAGACTGCTTGTCCTAGGCTCTATCTATTGATATAATAATCTTATGATTCAACAAATTTTGTTTATTACGCTTGAAACTATTTTTGAAACGGTTTGTTTTAATTACAGTTTACAGCACGGCTATTACTTTTTTACAGCCTTTTTTGGTTATTTACTGTTTCGTCGTCTTTGGACAACTTACGTTGTTTCACGCATTGCGCGTGCAGCCGACAAGTCTACCAAGAAGTAAGGCTCACTTCGCCAGCGGTCAACCATTTTTCCTGACCATCATCAGTAAAAACGAGAAGTTGGCCCTTATCGCCAATTTCCTTGGCAATACCAGTATAAGTCCTTCCAGCTTGTTCAAAGGTCACTTGTTTGTCTAAAACGAGGGACTTTTCTTTATAAACTTTGACCAAATCGCTAGTAGGAATGGTTAAAAAGAGTTTCCAAATTTCTGAAATGAGCTGGTTTCGAGTGATGCTTGGTTTTTCAGAAGTAAAAAGACTAGTAGCTTTATTAGCTAACTCTTCAGGGAAATCAGTGATTGAGAAGTTAAGCCCAATCCCGATAATGACATCTGTGATGCGACCAGATTCGATAGAACTAATGGCTTCGGTAAGGATACCAGCCATTTTTTTGTTGTTGAAGTAGATGTCATTAACCCATTTGATTTCTGTATTGATGCCGGTTAGACGCTGGATAGCTTTGACAATAGCAGCTGCCACCATCATCGTATAAGGGGGTAACTCCTCAAAATGACAGTTGGGCTTTAAGTGGATACTCATGTAGATACCACCTTGTGGACTGGCAAAGAAGTGACGTTCAAATCGTCCTTTGGCTGCCTTTTGACTTGATGCCAGATATAGTGCAGGCGTCGGATTAATCTTTTCCATGCCATGTTTAGCATCTAGTTGGGTAGAGTTAGAATCTGGATTAAAGTAGACTGGAATGTTGAGTTGCTTAGAGATGTCTTGAGGAAGAAGAATATCTCCCTTTTCTAAATAGTAGCCTTTCTTGCGGACACTTGTAATGTCAATTCCTTGTTCTTGAAGTGTTTGAATTGCCTTCCAAATGGCTGTCCGTGAGACACCAAGGCTTTTAGCCAAGCTCTCTCCCGTCACAAAATCAGGACTCTTCGATAAGATGTCATAAACGTGTTCATAAGTTTTCATATCCTAAGTATAATACAAAAGATGGTAAAATGCTCACTATAACTTATTGATAAGGCTTGATAATAAATAACTATATGACTAGACTGAAAAAACATGATATAATGGACGGTAGTTATTAAGTCCCGATAAGGCAACAGTCATCCTAGAGTTGGCTGTTGGTTCTTTGTAACTTTTTAACGGCGTTTAGCTCTACCAGGAGCATAGCGTTTTACCTATTAGGAGACGGTTAAATCCGTGCTATCTAATACTATTTTTCATATTAAAAGGGGGACATTTTATATGTCAGAACGTAAACTTTTCACGTCTGAATCAGTATCTGAGGGGCATCCAGATAAAATTGCAGACCAAATTTCAGATGCCATTCTTGATGCGATTTTAGCAGAGGATCCAGATGCACACGTTGCAGCAGAAACAGCTGTCTACACTGGTTCTGTCCATGTTTTCGGTGAAGTTTCTACAACAGCTTATGTGGACATTAACCGTGTGGTTCGTGATACTATCGCTGAAATTGGTTATAACAATGCAGAATACGGCTTTGCGGCAGAATCTGTAGGGGTTCACCCATCATTGATTGAACAATCACCAGATATTGCTCAAGGTGTCAATGAAGCACTTGAAGTTCGTGGAACTGGTGATCAAGACCCACTTGATCTTATCGGAGCTGGTGACCAAGGTTTGATGTTTGGTTTTGCTATTGACGAAACTCCAGAGTTTATGCCACTTCCAGTTAGCCTTTCACATAAATTGGTTAAAAAATTGGCAGATTTGCGTAAATCTGGTGAGATTTCATACCTTCGTCCAGATGCTAAATCTCAGGTTACCGTTGAGTATGATGAGAATGACCAACCAGTACGTGTTGATACAGTCGTTATCTCAACGCAACACGATCCTGAAGCGACTAACGACCAAATTCGTCAAGATGTCATTGAAAAAGTCATTAAGGCAGTTATTCCAGCCGAATACTTGGATGATGAGACTAAGTTCTTTATCAACCCAACAGGTCGTTTTGTTATCGGAGGACCTCAAGGGGACTCTGGTTTGACTGGTCGTAAGATCATTGTTGATACTTATGGTGGCTACTCAAGACACGGTGGTGGTGCCTTCTCAGGTAAGGATGCCACTAAGGTTGACCGTTCAGCTTCATATGCAGCTCGCTACATTGCCAAAAACATCGTAGCTGCTGGTCTTGCTAAGAAAGCAGAAGTACAATTGGCTTATGCTATCGGTGTTGCTAACCCTGTGTCTGTCCGTGTTGATACTTTCGGAACGGCGACAGTTGCTGAAAGTAAACTTGAAGCTGCTGTCCGCGATCTCTTTGACTTGCGTCCGGCAGGTATCATTCAAATGCTGGATCTTAAACGTCCTATCTATCGTCAAACAGCGGCCTATGGTCACATGGGACGTACGGACATCGATCTTCCATGGGAAAAATTGGATAAGGTTGAAGCGTTGAAAGAAGCCGTCAATCATTAAGAAATAGAATTAGAAATAAAAAATCAGAATTTTAATAGGAATTCTGATTTTTTTATGTGCAAAGCCATTTAAATACAAAAGCCTGTTTAATTATTATTTATTAAAATATAGAAAAATATCATTTGATTAGTATTTGTTAAGTAGGAACGTTTAATTCAAACGACTTCATTATAATGGTTGTCACATACATTAAAATAATAAAAAATTGAAAAAAAGTTGAAAAATAAAAATAACATGCTATAATTATAGTGTCTATATGAATAGGGAACATGGGTAGTAGTAACTCGAAGCCAACCTGTTTGTAATATTTTAACTCTTTTGGGGAGAGTTGAATGATTGCTTGTTGGTACTTGGTGCTATGTGATATGGTATTGGGATAGGGTTATCATATCGATGTTTTGATTTGTAAGATAGGGATAGAGCGTAAGTAAAGGGGACGCTCTTTAA
>NZ_KV832021.1:0-7899 GCF_001837325.1 Streptococcus sp. HMSC065H07 | reverse complement strand
TTTTTATTTATTAAATAGTGTATTTTTAAATTCGAGGGAGAAGACTAAATAGCTCAAAACAATTGATATCCTTGGGTGATATGAGTTGACTTTTTCTTAACTTCTTGAATTTTATACGTAATGATAGTCTTTTTATTGAGACCTTTTTCTTTATCTACTTTACATCATTTCGAAATATGACCAATAAGCCAGGGCATTCCCTTTAATGCTTTTGGAGGAAGAGTATCTCATCTTCCTTATTATTGGGGATAATAAAGTGATAATGTAGAGTGTTATTTGTCAATATTATATTGATTTCGTATAGGTCATAGGGGGGATCTTATGGGAAAATTAAATATTATGGTTGTCTTTGGGACAAGACCAGAGGCAATTAAGATGGCGCCATTAATTCTTGAGTTGAAAAAACATCAAGAAACCATTAATACTATTACAGTAGTCACAGCTCAACACCGTCAAATGCTTGACCAAGTTTTGGAGACTTTTGAGATAGTTCCTGATTATGATTTGGATATCATGGGAAAAAACCAATCACTTCAGGAAATTACTTCTAAAATTTTGGCAAATTTTGATCCAGTTGTTAAGAAGGAACAACCTGATTTGGTTTTGGTTCATGGTGATACAACAACAACATTTGCTGCTGGCTTGGTTGCATTTTACAATAAAGTAAGTATCGGTCACGTTGAGGCTGGGCTTAGAACTTATGATAAATATTCACCATATCCAGAGGAAATGAATCGTCAGATGACTGACAGCCTTTCTGATTTGTATTTTGCACCTACTCAAGAAAGTAAAGCAAACTTATTGTCGGAAAATCATAAAAAAGAGGCAATTTATGTCACTGGTAACACAGCGATTGATGCCTTAAAGCTTACAGTTAAAGATAATTATTATCATGAAGTTCTCGATAAAATCGATGAGAATAAAAAAATTATCTTAGTAACAATGCACCGAAGAGAGAATCAAGGTGAGCCAATGCGTCGAGTATTTAAAACTCTTCGTCATATGGTAGATGAGCATTCTGAAATTGAAGTGGTTTACCCTGTTCATTTGAGCCCTTCTGTACAAGCTGCAGCAAAGGAAATTTTAGGTGACCATGATAGAATTCATCTTATCGCACCTTTAGATGTCTTTGATTTTCATAATTTAGCTTCTAGAAGTTACTTTATTATGTCGGATTCTGGTGGTGTTCAAGAAGAAGCTCCATCACTTGGAAAACCTGTTTTAGTATTACGAGATACAACAGAGCGTCCAGAAGGTGTTAAAGCAGGAACATTGAAACTTGTCGGAACTGATCCAGACAAGGTGAAAGAAGCAATGACTTCACTTTTAACTGAAGAAGCTCTTTATAAAGAAATGTCTGAAGCTCCTAATCCTTATGGTGATGGTAAAGCATCTGAGAGAATTGTTCAAGCGATTAAAGTGTACTTTAATTTGGAAGATTCTGTATCAGAGTTTCACGAAGGAGGAAATTGAGTGTGAAAAGAGATAAAAAAATCTGGTATTGGATTTTATGTTTGATTTTCTTTGAAGCATTACTATTTCTCTACTGTAATCAAGTCAATCCTAATTTATTCATGTTTGAAGCTTTCTTTCTGTTTTTAGGTATTGCTGCAGTATGTTTCTTAACAGAGATTCTGATTACTTGGCTAATCATTTTAAGTTTTGCTTTAAGTATCTTTGTATTGGTTAGTGGTGTTGTCTATCTTCCACTGAATGATACATTAGTTCTTATATTCAGTTTTCCTTTGTTAATGGGGATACTTTCAAAGATTAAGTATTCCTTCTATAAATTTATTTCATCTGTTCAGATTGAAGAAGTCAAGGCTAGTAACGCTTATCGTGATTTATTAGAGGATAAAAAACCTGTTCAAGCACTTTTGATACATTGGTCTCATGAAGAACAATTCTTTGAATTGAGTCCTCGTGAATATAACCATTTGCTTACTAGTATCTATCATCAGATTTCAGATAAGCTGGATCGCTTTGAGCAAGTCTTTTATGTTTCTGAGGGGAGCTACTTAATCCTCTCAAAAAATGAATCTAGAAACTTAGAAAAGATTTATAAAACTAGTCTTGAAGAACATCTAAAAGAAATGACATTCACTAGGGGAAGTAGTTATCAAGGTATTCAATTTCAATCAGGTTTTCTTGTCATTGATAAAAAGAATTCCAAAAAAATTGATAACTATAGTGAATTAATGAGTAATTTAAACCGTCAGTTAGAAACGGATATTATTGTTGAGTATTAGGGGGAAGTTATGACTATCACAAACTTGTTTTTTGTATTTGCTTTATGTATTAGCCTTATTTTTGCGATTGCTTTCATTGTTTTGTTTACTGTTTATACAGTAGTATATGAACGTGTTTCTCATAATTTCAAGGCGGTGAAACATGGTTAGTCAGTTTTTAATGATTTTCACCCTAATATCCATCTGGATTTCCTTAATTTGGGGTGTTGTTATTCTGGTATCAGCTGTTCATTTTTGGTTGAAACATAGTGATTTTAAGGTTGATAAGGAGGAACTTCCTTATTATCCTAAGGTTACGATTGTAGTTCCAGCCCATAATGAAGATGTTGTTATCTCTCAAACGGCTAAAGCTATCTTGAATATGAATTATCCTCATGACAAGGTTGAGCTACTTTTGTTTGCGGATAACTGTTCAGATAATACTTACCAAGAGTGTTTAGCTGTTCAAGCCTTGCCAGAGTATGCTGGACGTAATATTACCATTATTAATCGTAAGGGTACTGGTGGTAAAGCAGGTGTTCTGAACGATGCCCTTAAAATGGCTGATGGAGAATATATCTGTATTTATGATGCGGATGCCATGCCTGAAACTAATGCACTTTACTTCTTAGTTAAAGAAGTGATGAAGGATCCAGAACGAAGAGTGGCGTCCTTTGGCCGTAATAAAACAAGAAATGCAAAACAAAATTTCTTAACACGTTGTATCAATCAAGAGATTGTTGTCACGCAACGTGTTCACCACGTTGGAATGTGGCATTTATTTAAAATTGGTCGTATTCCAGGAACGAACTTCATTATTCAAACTGAATTCGTTAAAAGTATTGGTGGTTGGCGAAATGGTGCCTTGACCGAAGATACCGATATTTCCTTCAAGATTATGCAAAGTGGTAAATTAATTGCCCTGGCATATAATTCTGAAGCCTTCCAACAAGAACCTGAAACGCTTAAAAGTTATTATATGCAACGTAAGCGTTGGGCAAAAGGTAATTACGAAGTTGTTATCTCGAATTTTAAACATTTGTTCGGTAAAGGAAATTGGCGTGTAAAACTAGAAGTAGCGAATTACTCTTGTATTTTCTTCTGGTTTAATGGTGCAATTGTCTTATCTGATTTAATCTTCTTTGCTAATGTCTTAGCCATTGTTTTACATATCTTTTTCCCAACCGTGCAGATTCCGTTTGCCTTTGATGCAAGTAATATTTACATTGCTCAATTAATGTTGTTTAACTGGCTCTTGATGATTGGATTATATTTATTGCAAATCAATGTTGCCCTAGCTTCACAATTTGGACAAGCAACCAGCAAACAAATTTGGTTAGCGATTCTCTCTTATTTTAGTTACGCACAGTTATTCATTATTGTTTCTTTAGATTCGTTGTGGTCTATTATCATGGATAAAATTCTTCATCGTGAAGGAACAACATGGGTTAAAACTAAGCGTTTTGCAGAATAGGAGTATGTATGAAAACAAAATATTTTAAATATTTATGGTTTGTAGTTATCCTTGGCTTATTTGTTTTTTCAATGTTTACCATAAGAATGAAAACGAAAACTGATATTCAAGATAGAATTTATCAAAAATGGGAAAAACACTTCGTAGTCAAAAAAGGCAACGAAGCATATGTCAAAACTACTAATGACAAAGACAAAGATGTTGTTCTTTCCGAGTCACAAAGTTACGGAATGCTAATCACCGTGCGAGCAGCTAAGAAAGGTTTAGCTAATCAAAAAGATTTTGAAAGACTCTACAAGTATTATTTGTCACATCGTATTGAAGGCAATCAATTGATGTCTTGGGAACAAATTGTTCAAAAAAGTGCTAAAAATGTTGATGATCACAATGCAACTGACGGGGACCTTTATATTGCCTATGCCTTGATTGAAGCCTCAAAACAATGGCCAAGCCATAAAGATGAGTATCAAACACAGGCCAAGGCCCTCTTGCAGGATATTCTCAAGTATAACTATAATGAAAATATTGGAATTTTGACTGTTGGGAACTGGGCGAACAAAGATTCCAAATATTATAATCTTATGAGAACTTCAGATACTGTACCTAAGCAGTTCCAAGCTTTTTATGAAGTTACAAAAGATAAAAAATGGTTGGATATTAATAACAAGATGTTAAGTAGTCTTGAAACGATTAGTTCTAAAACTAAGACTGGATTAATTCCAGACTTTATCTGGGTGGATGAATCAGGGGCTCGTGTGGTTAAGCCTTACACCATCTCAAATCAGTTTGATTCAACGTATTCTTATAATGCTTGTCGTCTTCCATACAATCTTACTCAGAGTAACGATGAAAAGAGTCAGAAAGTCCTTAATAAGATGTTGGATTTCTTTATGACTCAGAAAAATGTCTTTTCAAATTACAATTTGTCTGGTAAGTTTTTAGACGACCACCAAGCTGCAAGTTTTAAAGCACCAATTGCTTTTGCGGCTGAGAAGGATCAAAAGTACTTGAAATTAGTTCAGCAGAATAAGATTGTCTTTATGCAGGATCTTCCTGTTAAGAATTATTATGATTCTGCGATTATTACTTTAGTAGCCATGGAATTCTTCTAAGTAATAGTTAACTAATGACTCAAAATCTTCCCTAAACCTGTTATTTGGAAACAGTAGCTTAGGGAAGATTTTTTCTTATGACTAATGATTGAAAATAAATTAAATTTCAATCTCGAATGAACACGGAAAATCTCATTTTGAAAGATTCTTAAGTTGGTTAACAATGGCTCTTAATGGTGAAAACTAATAAAGAAATCAAATGTAAAAAGTCGTATTTTTAATGATTCTTCTTATGTTTTATGTAAGTCTTCTATGATATAATAGTTTGATGACTATTTTAAATGATATGGTTCCTCTAGCGAGCCACTTGGTTTTTATTGGTTTAACTTATCAGATGGTGAATACGCTTTTTGATTGGGAAAAAATAACCAAAAATGTTATTGTTAACACTGGAAAATTGAGATTATTCTTGCTTTTTATTAGTATTGCCATTGGTTTTCTAGTAAGTTCATTCTTTATATATGTTTTAACGCTATGTCAATCGTTAGCAAGCTTGATTTCTTAAATTAGTGTTTTTAAAAGACTTTTGATATAATACAAAAAGATGAAAATGACCCTTGAAAGGAATCCTTATGGATAAAATTATTGTGCAGGGTGGCAACACTCGATTAAGTGGTGAGGTTGTCATTGAAGGTGCTAAAAACGCTGTCCTACCCTTGTTGGCAGCGACTATCTTGGCCTCGGAAGGTCAAACAACCTTAACTAATGTTCCAATCTTGTCAGATGTTTACACGATGAATAATGTTGTTCGTGGTTTAGATATTGCTGTAGACTTTGACGAGGAAAACAATACCGTTGTCGTTGATGCTAGTGGAGAAATTCTCGATCAGGCGCCATATGAGTATGTGAGCAAGATGCGTGCGTCTATCGTAGTACTTGGACCAATTCTTGCCCGCAATGGCCACGCGAAGGTTTCAATGCCTGGTGGTTGTACGATTGGTAGCCGTCCGATTGACCTCCACCTCAAAGGTTTAGAAGCAATGGGTGCTAAAATTACCCAAGTTGGTGGTGACATCACTGCGACAGCAGAAAAACTAAAAGGTGCAACTATTTATATGGACTTTCCATCTGTCGGTGCCACTCAAAACCTTATGATGGCAGCCACTTTGGCTGATGGAGTTACAACCATTGAAAATGCTGCGCGTGAACCAGAAATCGTTGACTTGGCCCTTCTTCTTAACGAGATGGGAGCAGATGTCAAAGGTGCTGGAACTGAATCACTCGTGATTAAAGGTGTTAAAGCTCTCCATGGTACTAAACATGCAGTTGTTCAGGACCGTATTGAAGCAGGTACCTTTATGGTAGCAGCAGCCATGACTTCTGGTGATGTCCTTATCAAAGATGCTATTTGGGAACATAACCGTCCTTTGATTTCAAAATTATTGGAAATGGGTGTCTATGTTAAGGAAGAAGACGGTGGTATTCGTGTTAAATCTGATGTTTCACAATTGAAACCAGTAACCGTTAAAACTCTACCTCACCCAGGTTTCCCAACTGACATGCAAGCTCAATTTACAGCACTTATGGCAGTGGTAAACGGGGAATCAACCATGATTGAAACAGTCTTTGAGAATCGCTTCCAACACTTAGAAGAAATGCGTCGTATGGGACTTCATTCAGAAATCCTTCGTGATACGGCTATGATTCACGGTGGTTTGCCACTTCAAGGTGCTCAAGTTATGTCTACTGACCTTCGAGCTTCGGCAGCACTAATTCTTACAGGGATGGTGGCTGAAGGAACAACTACTGTTGGTAAGTTGACACACTTGGATCGTGGTTACTATCAATTCCATGAGAAACTAGCTAAACTAGGAGCAAATATTTCACGTGTAAGTGAGGCTTAGTATGGAAACTGTTAAAGGCTATGTTTTTCGTCAATTATTACTTGTTTTGAGTGTGTGTGTGATTGGCCTTGCTTTTCTAGCAATCGGATTGATGATTGGCTATGCTGTTTTAGGAGAGGGCAAGGATCCTATAAGCATCTTAAAACCAGAAACCTGGCAGGCAATTGTTGCTAAATTTACAGGAAAATAAAAGGGAGTGGGAAGTAATCCCGCTCCTTTAGTCATGACATTCATATAAAAGAAAGAGAACAATGGCAAAAAGAAAGACATCTTTAACAAATAAACAGAAACGTCAGCTAGTCTCGTTACTAATAGCGGTCTTGATTGCAGTTTTAGGTTACATTGGGACGAGCAATAAGCTATCGCCTAATAATCCAATCAAGCAGGTAGCTAGTCTAGTCTCGGGAAAATCCAATAACTCCGTTAAATCAAACGGTTCAACAAATGGAAAGGCTACGCCACAAGAGCAGCTTGCTGAGTCAGTGATGACTAGCTCCGTCAAGAGTCAACTAGGAAACTCCATTGAATGGAATGGGGCAGGGGCTTATATTGTTAATGGTAATAAGACTAATCTAAATGCTAAGGTTTCTAGCCAACCCTATGCCAATAACCAAGTCAAAACGGTTCAAGGACAAACGGTTCCTACAGTTGCGAATGCCTTATTAAGTAAAGCAACCAGACAGTACAAAAATCGTCAAGAAACAGGGAATGGCTCAACCTCTTGGACACCTGCGGGATGGCATCAAGTTCACAATCTTTCAGGAGAGTATAGCCATGCCGTAGATAGAGGTCATTTGTTGGGCTATGCACTTGTAGGTGGTCTCAAAGGATTTGATGCCTCGACTTCAAATCCAGAAAATATTGCCGTTCAAACTGCTTGGGCTAACCAAGCTAATAGCGAAAGTTCTACAGGACAAAACTATTATGAAAGTCTGGTACGAAAAGCTCAGGATAAAAATAAACGTGTCCGTTACCGTGTTACCCTCATTTATGAAGGAGATAACCTCATTCCATCAGGATCACACCTTGAAGCCAAGTCAGCTGATGGCTCACTTGAGTTCAATGTCTTTGTTCCAAATGTACAAGAAGGGATTACCCTAGATTATTATTCAGGAAAAGTAACGGTGAATTAAAGCAACAAACGACTCGGATTGGAGTCGTTTTTAGTATCCAGAAAACAAAAACCCACCCTCAGGTGAGTTTTTTGTTTTATTCACTAGCTTGCTCCCATTGTTTAGAGA
>NZ_KV832020.1:0-219 GCF_001837325.1 Streptococcus sp. HMSC065H07 | reverse complement strand
CTCTGAAGGGGCTTCAACAGAAACAGTCTCTGAAAAACCAAGCTCTGAAGTCACAAGCACAGCTAGTTCGGAAGCAGCTAATTCTGAAACTACACATTCTGAGGTAAGTGCAACGACTAGTGAGAGTGTTACAACTGAGAATTCGTCACCAACAACTAGTGATACTGATACCCCTAATTCTCAAGTTCCCTCTGCTGAAAATAATATCACTGGCGGTCA
>NZ_KV832019.1:160545-170354 GCF_001837325.1 Streptococcus sp. HMSC065H07 | reverse complement strand
CTTTTCGTCACCCACTACAGTTGACAAAGAGCCAAAAATCCAAGGTCTATGCCCTGGATTGAGGAGATTATGAAAAAGAAAAGTTTTAGGATAGTTATAGCATATAAATTAAAACCTAAAGTTTTCTTAAAGTGGTAGAAATATTTTGTCTTTCCTTTTTAATTCACTTTCTCAGTAGCCACACCGTTTTCATCGATGATATAAGTTTTGCCGTCTTTTTCGAGAGTGGTATTCGTCCACATAGCCCCACTGTCTTTGTCAAAGTAGTAAGTTTTACCATCAATGTCTACTAGGCTACCTTTGACTTGCTTACCATTTTTATCAAAGTAGAGTTGAACACCATCAATGGTTTGACGGCCTGTTAGGAGTTTGCCCTCTTTGTCGTAGTAGTACCAGTTCCAGAAATCATCGCGAACAAATTGGTTTTTAGCCGTAAATTCAGTCACTACTCCCTCATTATCAATTGTGTAGGTCTTATCATCGACTTTCAAAGTGTCGTTAGTAAGGATAATAGTGGTGTACATACCAGCATATCTTTCTGTTCGATATGATTTTGTTAGACGATAGCGCTTGCCATCGATTTCTTTCCATGTAGGCTTATCAACACTTTTTACCTCAGGTTGGAAGTAGTGAAGGTGACCATCAGAGCCTCGTTGAATGCCCTTGAGGAGGACACCGTTTTTATCAGTTCCATAGATTCCAGAGAAACTAGGCCCGCCCCAAAATGTTTTTTTTGAAAAAAGGGCTCCAAAATAGTTTTTTTCTATTTTACTATCTGTGACTAGATAAAGTTTGCTGTCATAACCTATGATACCATCAAGAACTTGACCCTTTAAAGCAAAGATATATTCTTTTCCATCGATAATTTGTTTACCAGTTAAGACTTCGCCGTTAGCATTGGTACGGTAGGTAGAAGTGTTTGCATGGAACATTGAAGGAGTTTCAACAATGCCATATTTGTTCTTGACCAATTGTCCTTGGTAATCAAAAAGATAAATCTTCCCATCAATTGTGACAGTATCATTTTTAGCCATAAGTCCGTCAGGTTTGAAATAATAACGTTTACTGTCAATGGTATGCCATCCAATAAATGCAGCACCATCTTCGCCTAAGTAATTAGTATAAGTTGTATATTGAGGTTCTGTCCTATAGCCATTGAAAATTGAAGTGTGATGCCACTGATTCGTTAATAGAGAACCATCATTCTCATCGAATCGATAGTATTTTCCACCAATCTCTCGTTCTTGTCCTTTGACTTGTTTGCCATCTTTATCAAAGTAAAGGATGACACCATCAACATTTTGCCAACCAGTCAATTTTTCACCGTTGGCAGTGTAGTAATACCAATCTTTTTGGTTGTCAGATTGGAAATGACCACCGGTCACGACCTGAGTAGGTAGTTGTGTTTTTTCGGTTAGGATACCATCAGCATCTGCTAGATAAGTTTTACCATCTACTTCAATACTTGTATCAGTTACCTTACGCCCATTATCTTTATCGTAGTAGTAATCCTTGCCATCAATGGTTACCTTTTCACCTTTTGCCTGGATGCCATTGTCATGGAAGTAGAGGTTGAAGCTGTCGATGGTTTGTGGGCCAGTTAGTTTGTGGCCCTCGCTGTCTAGGTAATACCAGTTACCTTGTTTATCAGAAGTGAATCTGCCACCTTGTGAGGGTGTTTCCTGTGAAGTAGTTACGTTGTCGCTTGTTTCAGATGAGACTTCAGCACCCCTATCAGCAATAGTTGTTTCACTAGATTGAGCGGTTTCAACCTTTTTATCGGCCTCGTTACTAGGCTGTGTAGCAGTTGTTTCTGTTGGCTGAGTAGCGACATTCGTAGGTGTAGTGTCAGTAGATACTGCTGCACTAGAAGTATTCTCAACAGTAGTGCTTGCTGGAGCTACTTCGGTTCTTGTAATAAGGCTAGCACTTGTCTCAAGATTGCTGTCAGAGACGACATTTTCAGGACTGTTAACAGCAGTCGTTTCTGGTTTGACTTCATCAGCTCCGACCTGTCCTAGTCCAATTAGTGAAGCCCCGATAGCCAAACTTGAGGCAGCGATTGTGATCCAATGTTTCTTAACTTTATGAAGTTTGAAACGAACTTTGTTTTCCATAATTTTCCCCCTTATATGGTGACTTGGTAAATTCATGCTGTGACATATAAAACATCATGAACACCAAAAATTAATTTACGATTATATTTTAATCTTATTTTCTAATAACTTCAATAGAAAACGGATACAAAAATGCCATACTCTTATAAAAAGATGCTTATAGTTGTGATAGTTATAGCCTATAAAAGAGTTTTCCTAATTTATTTATTTTTTCGTCTATAGATATGATTGAAAGGGCAATTGTCCCCATACAGTTTGGGAAATAGAGTCTTTTTTTCAAAAATCATCCTGTGTAAAATAGAGGGCATAAAAACATGAGAGGTGATTGCAATGACAAATCGTTACGACTTAAATAAAAATTTGGCACAGATGCTTAAGGGGGGCGTCATCATGGACGTTCAAAATCCTGAGCAAGCACGTATCGCTGAGGCGGCAGGAGCCGCTGCGGTTATGGCCTTGGAACGCATTCCGGCCGATATCCGTGCAGTGGGTGGTGTGTCACGTATGAGTGATCCTAAGATGATTAAGGAAATTCAGGACGCTGTTAGTATTCCAGTGATGGCTAAGGTGCGTATTGGTCATTTCGTGGAAGCACAGATTTTGCAGGCAATTGAGATTGATTATATCGACGAGAGCGAGGTATTGACACCAGCCGATGATCTTATTCATGTGGACAAAACCAAATTTGATGTGCCTTTCGTCTGTGGAGCCAAGGACCTCGGTGAGGCTCTTCGCCGTATCTCTGAAGGGGCATCAATGATTCGTACCAAGGGTGAACCTGGGACTGGTGATATTGTTCAGGCTGTTCACCACTTGCGACTCATGAATCAAGAAATTCGCCGTATTCAAAATCTTAGAGAAGATGAACTCTATATTACTGCTAAAGACCTGCAGGTGCCAATTGATTTGGTCCGCTATGTCCATGAACATGGCAAGTTGCCGGTTGTCAATTTTGCGGCAGGTGGTGTAGCGACGCCAGCAGATGCTGCCCTTATGATGCAGTTGGGTGCTGAAGGTGTCTTTGTTGGTTCAGGGATTTTCAAGTCAGGTGATCCGAAAAAACGTGCGGAAGCTATCGTCAAAGCAGTGACTAACTATAATCGTCCAGATATTTTGGCGCAAGTGTCAGAAGATTTAGGGGAAGCCATGGTTGGTATTAACAAGGATGAAATTGAAATCTTAATGGCAGAGCGAGGAAAATAGATGACAAAAATCGGAATACTGGCTTTGCAAGGTGCTTTTGCAGAACATGAGCAGGTCTTGAAAGTACTTGGGGTTGAAACGGTTCAAATCAGAAATCGACAGGATTGGGAAGCTCACGCTGATTTAGACGGGCTCATTCTACCAGGGGGAGAGTCGACAGTCATGGGGAAACTCTTGCATGATTTAGACTTGTTTGACTTGATAAAGGCGAAAATTGATGCAGGACTACCTGTATTTGGGACTTGTGCAGGTCTGATTTTGTTGGCCAAAACTATAGTAGGGGACCAAACAAAACATTTGGCAAGTATGGACATCAATGTAGCCAGAAATGCCTATGGTCGCCAATTGGGCAGTTTTGTCACAGATGCTGAATTTAAAGGAATAGGGGAAATCCCAATGGTCTTTATTCGTGGGCCGATTATTGAAGCTGTTGGACCAGAAGTGGAGATTCTAGCACAAGTCAATGGGGCTATCGTGGCAGCTAGAGAGAAGCAGATGTTGGTGACCTCTTTTCATCCAGAATTAACGGGTGACGAAAGGGTTCATGCTTATTTCCTAGATATGATTAATCAGGCAAAAGAAGAAAAGAAATAGCTCAAAACCTGTGACATCGTTTATTTCTTGACCGCACAAAAAAAATCCAGGACCTAGACCCTGGATTTAGGAGATTATGAAAAAGAAAAGTTTTAGGATGGTTATAGTATATAAAGCAAAGCCTAAAGTTTTCTTAAAGTGGAAGAAAAAGTTTATTTGTGAGATAAAAAAGGAAGTTGACAGTTGGTCGACTTCCTTTTTAACGATTACTAAATCAAAGTAATTATGCGATATCAATAGTTGTTATTTGAATTATATACTTATACTTCACCAGGGCCCATCAAATGTCCATTACCGTCAGCATCGAATTTGAAGGCACCAGTGTTTGTTCTAACAATGGTATTTTCAGCGCGTGCTCCATTCTTAGCATCGTAATAGTGGACAGTTCCGTCATCGTCAAATTTGAATTCACCTCTAAGTTGTCTACCGTTTTGGTCGAAGTAAACATGGATGCCGTTTAAGGTTTGAGGTCCTGTCAGTTTATCCCCTTTAGCATCAACATAGTAGTAGAAATCTTCACGATCTAAATCTTTACTTTCTCTTGGGTACTGTCCATCCTGATCTACGAGATCATTTCCAGGAATGGTAATAGTGAAGTGGAAGATGCGATCACCATCGAGATTTCGGTAATTCCAGTTGTAGACATGAACAAAGCTATCAGTGACGAGAGCACCAGAGTCTTTATCATAATAGTGTCCATCAGGGGCGAAGCGTCCCTTGACTTGTGCCCCATTAGGAAGGAAGTACAAGTGACTATTTCCAAAGGTTTGAGGTCCTGTTAATGGCTTACCATCAGCATCGAGATAATACCAGGCAGTAGCATAGACATTTTGATTGTTGATGTCATCACGACCAATATAAGTCAAGATTTCTTTAAAAGCATTGGTTACGAGAGCCCCAGAATCTTTGTCATAGTATTTACCATTTGGTGCAAAATGTCCCTTGACTTGTGTACCAGTGAAATCATCAAAGTAGACTTTAACACCATCGATAGTTTGTTCTCCCTTGAGTTTATCGCCTTTATCATTGACGTAAACCCAGTTGCCATCTTCAGTTTCAAGATAGCGTTTTGTTGCAAGTGCACCAGAGTTTTTATCGTAATAGCGACCATCCTCTGCAAAACGTCCTTTGACTTGTTTGCCATCCTTGTCAAAGTAGACTGGAATGTTGTCAACGAAGTTGAGACCGATGAGGTTTTTACCGTTTGCATCCTTGTAGTACCAGTTGCCTTCGTTATCACTATAATAGTGACCACCAAAAACTCGTGGTGCATTGTCTAGGGAGACAGTAGGTGTAGGAGTGACGGGGGTATCTATTTCTTCGCCAGGTTTCATCAAATGTCCATTACCATTTGCATCGAATTTGAAGGCACCAGTGTTGGTTCTGACAATGGTGTTTTCAGCGCGTGCACCGTTTTTCGCATCGTAGTAATGAACAGTACCATCTTCGTCAAATTCAAACTCACCTCTAAGTTGTCTACCATTTTGGTCGAAGTAAACATGGATGCCGTTTAGGGTTTGAGGTCCTGTCAGTTTGTCTCCCTTATCGTCTACGTAATAGTAGAAATCTTCGCGATTCAAATCATTGCTAGAAAGTGGGTAATGACTCATATCCAAAAATTGGTTTTCACCGTTAGGTCCAACGACTGAATTATTAGGCATGGTGATGACAAAGTGATTCACACGATTTCCGTCTTGATTTTGATAATTCCAGTTGTAGACATGGACAAAGCTGTTAGTTACAAGCGCACCAGAATCTTTGTCATAGTAGTGTCCATCAGGTGCAAAACGTCCCTTAACTTGTGCCCCATTAGGGAAGAAGTACATGTTTGTACCACCAAGATTTTGAGGACCTTTAAGAGGTCTTCCATCGGCATCAAGGTAGTACCAATCAGTAGTATAGATATTTTGATTGTTGATATCATCACGACCAATATAAGTTAAGAGTTCTTTAAAGGCCTTGGTTACAAGAGCACCAGAATCTTTGTCATAGTATCGGCCATCCTCTGCAAAACCACCTTTGATTTGAATACCATCTTGGCTAAAGTAAACAGGAACATTATCCACATAGTTCAGCCCGACAAGATTTTTGCCATTTGCATCCTTGTAATACCAGTTACCATTATCATCACTATAATAATGTCCACCAGAAATATGAGGTGCATTTTCAAGTGTTACAGAAGGTGTGACTGGCTTTTCATTTTCATCAATTGGGGCAGGTTGTTCACTGTTTTTTGTAGGTGTTTTTGTTTCTTCGACAGGAACAGGTTCAGTGACTTTTTCTGACGAAGTCTTTGTGGCAGAGGCTTCTGAAGTTGCCGTTTTAATTGGTGTAGCTTTATTTGCCTGATTATCTTGATTGCTAATTTCTTGCTCAGAAGTGATTTCTACTGCTGATTCGCTTGCTAATTCAGATGAGGCGACTTCACTGCTAGGAGCTTCACTAAGAACTGTACTTGTACTAGTAGGTAGCTCAGCATTAGTTGAAATAGGATTTGTAGTAGGTGCTTTGACCTCAACATTAGTTACTACAGTTTCTTGTGCAGGTGCAAGAATCTCAGTTGGTTGGCCTGTCGCTTCAGGTATTTTTACTTCATCCGCAAATGTAGGGCGTGCGACTAAAGTAAAAGTAGCTAGAGCAGTTGCGCAAGAAAGTGCTACGACGTGTTTTTTGGACATTTGCCAATGATAATTCATTTCAGTATTCATAATAGACTCCCTTCAAAAATGAACACCGATGTTTAGGTGTGTAACATAAAGGAGCTAGGCCGTCAGAAAAATATTAAAAGTGAGAAAATCTGTTAAAACGACTGAGCCCCATATCTAAATCTCTCAGGGCATGGCCATAAGAAGATTTTATAGGCGAGCACGTCAAATGTGTGGCAAGTAGAATATGCTTATGCTGTGTAATTTATATCTAGAAACAAGTGATTTTACTTATTTATCCTAATACTTTTATTTCTCTCCTTTCGTTTAATTATTGAATCCAACCTATGGCATGTGTCTTCAAATACAAAAAACTAGAGCTCTTAGTTTGAAGCATTCTCTCTAAAGCTCTAGTTTTATATTATAGACTGATGTGTGTATGAAAAGAGCCTTAGATTATCATGCCAAAGTGCCTAAGGACCAGTTTTCATGCATAAAAAATTATTTTGACGTTAGAAGTCTAAAGCCAAGTTCCTAATCCTAATCCCCTGTAGTACACTTTCAACGTTTTTAGTAAAACGCTTACATGCTCACCTATCTTTATTATAATACTTTTTTTATGACAAACAAGTTTTTTTACAAGATAATCGTAATTGTTTAAGAATAGTTCATATTTGGATTCTGTTTGAATGACAGTGATTGATGATATGAAAAAGGAAGTTGACAGTTGGTCGACTTCCTTTTGTGTTGGGTAATTGTTCATAGTCACTTGTAAATGACTATCGAAGGATATGGCCAACCCCGTCATTATCAAAGTAATAAGTAACGTGATTGATTGTCAAGGTTACATTATCAGCACGATTACCAGAGCCAGGAAGATAATAGTAAGTCTTACCACCTAAAATGATGAGTTTATCTTTAGCTTGTATACCCTTATATTGTCCATAATCATCATCGTAGAAGTAGACATGCTTGCCATCGATAACTCTTCTACCAGTCAGAATATTTCCCTTACTATTTGCATAATACCAGTTATTCTTATGTTCGAAGTATTTTCCGGTTACAAGGGCACCAGTCTCTTTGTCATAGTAGTGTCTATTGTAGTTTGAATAGCCGAAGTCACCTTTCACTTTCTCACCGTAATTAAAGTAGTACTGAATTCCGTCCAAATACTTAGCACCGTCAAACTTATTTCCTTCTTTATCAACATAAAACTCTTTGCCACCATCCTCAACCAATCTATCTGTTACTAAAGCACCGTTATCTTTATCGTAATAGTGGTTATCAGGAGCAAAATGCCCTTTGTATTGAACACCATTGGTACCGAAATAAACGTTGACGTTATCAATGGTATGAGCACCAAGGAGGAGGTAACCCTTGTCATTGACATAGTACCAGTTTCCTTCGGAATCATTAATATAGCGGTTTCGTTGAGTTGAATGACTCTTAATGCTGATGACACCAGATTGGTCTGCCACATAGGTCTTACCATCGAAATCAAAAGTTGTATCTTTGACTTTTCGGCCGTTATCTTTATCAAAATAGTAAACCTTGCCCTTGATATCAACGAACTCTCCCTTAGCTTGTCTACGAGTTCCTAAATGGAAATACATATCGTAGCCATCAATAGTTGTTGAACCTTTCACTGGCCATCCAATTTCGTCGTAGTAATGCCAATACCCATCTTTATCTTGGACAAAATAAGCAGTCTTTTGTCGAAGGTCCTTAAAATCACTAGAAATGAATTTACCAACCCCATCATTATCAAATTCATAGATATTTGGAAATTCTCTCATAATATAGTGTGTAGGAATATTCAATCGTTTATTTCTAGCAATGGTACCATCATTGTAGAAGTAATAGTTATTGAAAAATCTGTGCACGACCATGTTTCCATCATCTTGGAAAAAGTACTTATTACCATTGATGGTTTGCCATCCTGTGACGGGTAGGCCATCGGCACCTAAATAATACCGTTCGAGTTCAGGATGTTCATTGTTGTAATAATTTTCATAAGGAGCAAAGTCAAATCTTATTTCTTTAGCATAGTTTTCTTCAGGAATGAATCGTCCAGCTTTGAAGGTGACGAGGCGATTAGTCACAAGGGCGCCGTTATCTGGATCGTAGAAATATGATTTACCATTGACCTCACGGCGTTCCCCCTTGACCTGTCTACCATTTGAATCAAAGTAATAGGTCAAGCCATCAATAGTTTGTGGTCCAGTCATAAGTTTTCCATCTTTATCCATATAGTACCAGTGACCACCATTATCTTGTAGAAAAGCGGGATGGTTATTTGCCACTGTAACGATACCATTAGGATCAATATTGAGTTGGAAATCACCGTTGTTGAGATGTGTGTCTTTAACTAATTGTCCTGCATTTTCTTTGCCAGCATCTCCAAACAGATAGAGCTTGTCTCCGACCACGTTCAAGCCATAGCTAAGTTGACCGTTTCTATCAGGATTAAAGTAATAGGTTTGTCCTTTGATATCTTGTAAGCCAGAAACTCGCACGCCATCGCTACCTAGATAGTAAGTTTGACCATTTTCTTCAACAAATTCATCATGGAGCATACGTGCACTATCTGTAAAGTAATAGAGTTTTCCATCAATGGTTTCGAAACCAGGATGTTCTCGCTCTTTTTTGAAATAATAGCGTTCTCCATTAATATCTTGCCATCCCATAAGCTTATTACCGTTATTATCGTAGTAATAAGTAACGTAATAAGGATGTCTTAAGGTAATAAGACTACCTACATAGTTAACTGTTTCGATGCGTTCTTCTTGTTCGGTGACAAATCCATTTCTTTTTTCAGTAAAGGCAGAACGGTCAGTTCCTCTCGTGGTATTTTCGTTTGGGCTATCACCAACAGATGACACATTCTCAGCTGCAACACTTTCACTAGTCGTTGTACTTACCTCGGAATGTGCAGTTTCAGAACTTGCTCCTTCCGAACTAGCTGTGCTTGTGACTTCAGAGCTTGGTTTTTCAGAGACTGTTTCTGTTGAAGGAACTTCTAAGGTAGCTACTGGTGCTTCTGATACTGTAGCAGTCTCGCTAGAAGGGGTAGCAGGTGTATTTTCTGTAGGTTTAGCTGTGGCTTCACTAGTCGCTGGAGCCTCAACGTCAATAGCGCCTTCTTTGATGATGGTTTCAACAGTCGCTTCATTAACAGGGGTAGACTGTTCTTCAGCTGAAGCATAGTTAAGGCCAGCAAAACTCAATCCCAAAGCCAGTCCTGTCACTG
>NZ_KV832019.1:156863-160445 GCF_001837325.1 Streptococcus sp. HMSC065H07 | reverse complement strand
GTACTTTCTTTTCCATGATAATTCTCCTTTCATTGAAAGACAAATTGGAATTATATGTGTGAAATAAATATTATTCGTAAATATATTTAATAACCCTTCCATCACCGTTTTCATCGAAATGAACAACCTCAGCTTTCACCTTGTAACGAATTGAGTGATTAAAAGTAATGTCAACATTTTTAGCACGTTTTCCAGTTTTTGGGTAATAATAATGGTAGTAGTAGTCATTTCCCGCCCAAATTGTTCGCAATTCATCGTAGCCTAGTCTACCATCATCGTGAAAATAGTAGTAATCATCTCCAATCTTTTGTTCACCCTTATAACATTTACCATCACTACCAACATAGTAACGATAACCGTCAATGTCAACGAATTTGTCACGTCCTAAGTCAACAAGTTCACCACTATTCTTGTCATAGTAATAACCATCATCAGCAACAATACCTTTAGCTTGTTTACCATCTTTATCAAAGTAAACCTTCACATTATCGATAGTTTTGTGTCCAGTTACCTTTTGACTATTTTCATCGACGTAGTACCAACTATTAGAATATTTTTTACCAAAATATCTAGTAATTGCACCAGTTGAGGTGTCTGCTAGACTAGGGTATCTATCGAATTGAAATACTTGAACATAATTATGGTCGATAGGCTCATTACCTAGGTCGGTGATAAAACGCCATGGTTTTATTTGAACATAACGTTTTGTGACTAAAGCTCCAGTGTCTTTATCGTGATATCTACCATCTGGTGCGAAATCCCCTTTTAACTGTGGTCCATCAGGGTAGAAGTAGTAGTCCTCACCGTCAATAGTCTGATAACCTGACACCTTGTAGCCACTATTATCTAGGTAGTAGCGGAATGTAGTTGAGATACCATTAGCACGCCATTCACGAGCGATTCTTACAGTACGCTCTCTGAAAGTATTTCTTGCTAAGTTACCTGTATGTTTATCGTAATATTTACCGTTTTTTGCGAAACCTCCTTTTACTTGCTCTCCATTTTCATCGAAGAATACTGTTTCACCATTAATAGTATGCTCCCCTTTTAAAGCTATTCCTTCGGAACCAAAATAGTAAAATGGTTTTGTATCGTCGCTAAATCCATTGTGGTTAGAAGGAACGTATAAGTTCCTAGCTAGATGACCATTATCATTCATATAATGGATATTGTGGTAGTCATCATAGAACAGTCCATTTTTTTTGATATCATCTTTCTTTTCAGTAATGACACCTTCTTGATCTGAAATATAAAGTTTATCGTTCACTTCAAAAAGTGTTCCAATGACACGCTCACCATTAATTTTATCGTAGTAGTATTTGTTTCCTCCTTGTTTAATAAACTCACCTTTAGATCGCTTTCCGTTATGGTCAAGATAATACCATTTACCATTTATCATAACTGATTGGTTGACTCCTAAATTAACACGAGCACCGGTATCTTTATCATAATAGTAACCATCGTCTGCGAACTGGTCTTTGATTTGTTCACCATAGACATTGAAATAAACAGCAACACCATTTATCGTTTGGGGACCGTGAAGGAATTTTCCGTCATACCCTGCATAATAGGTGACTTTTTTAATTTTAGGGTTAAGATAGTCATTCTCTAGGTGATAGATAGTAACGTATTGATTTTTGACCATCATTCCTTGGTAGTCATAATAATAGCTGTTTTCAAATTCGTCGGTAACAATTTGGTTGCGATAGTTTAAAGCATATGGTACTTCAGAGAGTTTACCTTCATTATCAGCTTTATAGGTCTTACCATCGATTTGAATAAGAGAGTTGATAACCATTTGTCCATTATGCAAATCATAGTAATGTTTTGGTAGACCTGAATTTGAGTAGCTAGCCTCACCTTTTAGTTGACGACCATCACTGTCAAAACAAACATGATAACTATCAACAATTTGGTTTCCAATGAGTTTTTGACCATTTTCATCGACATAGTACCAGTTCCCATTGTCTTCTACATAAGCATTGGTAACAAGTTCACCACTATCCTTGTCATAGAAGTGTCCATTCGGAGCGAAGTGTCCTTTAACTTGGACTCCACTGTCCTTAAAGTAAACTTTGACGTTATCAATGTTTTGTTCGCCAATGAGTTTATTGCCATCGGAGTTGTAGTAATACCAGTTGCCTTTATCATCGCTGACATATTGGTTATGGAATCTAGAATCACCTTGGATAGTGATGTTCCCTTCTTTATCTGCGATATAATGGATACCGTTTAACTCAAAAGATGTATCCTTGACTTTACGACCATTGTCTTTGTCAAAGTAGTAAATTTTATTATCAATATTAATGAATTCGCCTTTAGCTTGATGTCCTTCTGGACGAGATGATTCATGGAAGTAGAGTTCAAAGCCATCAATAGTTTTAGGTCCAGTGATAGGAAATCCGTCTTTGTTGAAGTAATACCAACGACCTTCGTAGTCCATCATAAATTGATTTTTTGGATAGTCTCTATTATTTTCTGAAGGAAGAGTATAGTAAGTTGGGAACGGATAAGTCACAATGTTTAGTTGTTTATTGAGATAATGTGCCACCCCATCGTTGTCTGAATAAAATACATATGGCATAGACTTCCATAGACCCTTTTCGATGATAGGATATTGTTTATTTTTGACTAAGGCCCCTTTGTCGTCAAAGTAGTAGCGTTTGTGATCTAATTCCATTAGTCTATGAACAGCAACTTGACCATTGTCATAGATGTAATAGTCGTTACCTAAAATTGTCTGACGACCTTTCTCAAGTGTGTTACCATTTTTATCAAAATAGTAACGTTCTAATCCAGGCATTACATAATAGTTTGGTTCGATATAAGCAGGTTCATTGAAGTAAACAACTTTACTATAGTTTTCTTCTGGAATATAGTGGTTGTCTTTGAATGTAATAAAACGGTCTGTTACTAGCTTGCCATCGTTTTCATCGTAAAAGTGCAGTTTGTCGTCAACTTTCCTAAGCTGCCCTTTTACCATAGTGCCGTCATCGTTAAAGTAATAATGGAAACCGTTGATGTCTCTTGGTCCAGTAACCAGCTGCCCTTTTGCATCTACATAATAGGTAACACCATTTGCATCTGAAACGAAACTTTCTCTTTTATCTGTCTTTTTTGTGATACCTTCCGCTTCAACAGTGATGGTGAAATCACCATCTTTTTGTGAGGTATCTAAAGTTGTTTTATCAGGAGAAGTGCTTATGATGAGGTTTTCGTTGTTTGTAGGTGTATTTGTTGCACTTACCTCAGAATGAATAATTTCAGAATTAGCTGCTTCCGAACTAGCTGCGCTTGTCACTTCAGAGCTTGGTTTTTCAGAAACTGTTTCTGTTGAGGCTACTTCAGAGCTGGCCACTGGTGCTTCTGACACTGTGGTTGCTTCGCTCGAAGCGGTAGTAGGTGTGTTTTCTGCAAGTTTAGTTGTGGCTTCACTAGTTGCAGGAGCTTCAACGTCAACAGCACCTTCTTTGATGATGGCTTCAACAGTTGCTTCATTAACAGGGGTAGGCTGTTCTTCAGCTGAAGCGTAGCTAAGGCCTGCAAAGCTCAATCCCAAAGCAAGTCCTGTCACTGCAATAG
>NZ_KV832019.1:154700-156763 GCF_001837325.1 Streptococcus sp. HMSC065H07 | reverse complement strand
ATGATAATTCTCCTTTCATTTTAAATCTGTCATTATTGAGAAGGAGTCTCTATAACTTCATTAACTAATGAGTGTTCCGTTTCCGTCCGCATCAAAATGATAGGTTTCCCCTTTTATAGTAATGTCAATATTTGACAAACGGGCACCTGAGTTGGCATCGTAGTAGTGGATTTTACCATCAACGGTGACTAGTTCACCTTTGGCTTGTTTACCGTTACTGTGGAAGTAGACTGGGACATTGTCAATGGTTTGTTCACCGGTCAAGGCGTACCAGTTTGGACCAAAGTAATACCAACTACCTTCCCATTCATGGTACTGATTTTTAAGAGCAGCGCCTGTTGCTTCATCCAGATAGTAGATGTGGCTGCTGTTAGGGATAGTATCACTGTAATACGCATAGATGAGCTCACCTCTACTTTGCATTCCGTAGTAGTATTTACGAGTAGGAAGTCCAAAGTAGTAGAGTTCGCCATCGATAACTTGAACGGAGACTAATTTGTTTCCCTTACCGTCTAAATAATACCAGTGATTATCTTTGGTTTTAACGAAACCAGCTTTTGTAACCTTTTTACCATCAAATCCGATATAGTCTCCACTATCTGCGTAGTATGTGAATTCTCCGAAGCCTTGATGACCATCTCCAACGATAAGATTCACTTCTTCACCATGAACAATATGTGTTCCTGAGTAAACTTTTCTACCATCTTGACCAACATAATAGCGTTTGCCATCGACTTCGACGATTTGGTCTCGGACAGCAGCACCTGTGTCTTTGTCATAAAAATGATCAGCATTGGCAAAAATACCTTTGGCTTGGACACCGTCTTTATCAAAATAGACTTCTACACCATCTATAGTTTGAGCACCAATTAATTTATCGCCCTTATCATTGACATAGTACCACTTGCCATCTTTTTCGACATAACGGTTGGTAACGAGGGCTCCACTATCTTTATCATAATAATGGCCGTTTGGCGCAAAGTCACCTTTAACTTGAGAATAGTCATCACGGAAGTAGACATTGACATAATCTATCACTTGTTCGCCCTTTAAAGGATAACTAGATTTATCAACATAGTACCATTTACCTCCAGCAGTAACATAACTATTTTTGGCTGTAACTGGAGTCAATTTACCATTTTCATCTGCAATTGATGTTGGGTATCTATCATCTACAGCAATAAAAGTGAAAGCATTGGTGAGGATAGCACCTCTTACGCCGTTAATGTATTTAGAAAACTGAGCATAGTACCAGTTTCCATCAACTTGGAACAGTGGGTTTGGGCTGCCAGGGACATCATCTCTTAGTGAACCAGATTCATCAAAATAGTAGAGTTGTCCATTAATTCGCTTGAATCCATGGACAACATGTCCATTTTCATCAGCATAAACAGAAGGTGTCCAGAGGTATCCTCTCAGGTACATGTATCTGATTTTACCCCAGCCATTATAGACTTTTTGTCCCTGTTCATTGTAATAACTTTCAGTACCATCAGGATTCTTGAATTTAGAATAATAGACCATGTCTGGTTGGAAGTAGTACTCTTTACCGTCGATGGTTTTAGGGCCAGTGTAAATATTACCGTCATTGTCATAGTAGTAATAAATGTCGTCGCTGGTTCCGTTAATGTAGCGAGTACTATGGTAGAGGGCAATCTTATTATTCCAAAGTTCGCCATTTTCAGGATGGAAATAATATCCTTTTCCATCAACAACCACTCTTTGCCCTTTTGTTTGAAGCCCCTTGTCATTAAAGTGGTAAGTTTTGTCTCCAATTTCTTGAAGGCCAGTCACTTTTTCACCTGTCTTATCTACATAATACCAGTGGTTATCGCCAGTAGTAACAAAAGATTCAGTTGTTAGATGTCCAAGTTCACCATCATAATAATGTCCATCTTGGGCAAAGTTTCCTTTGACCTGTTTACCATCCTTGTCAAAATAGACATGCTGTCCATCAATTAGGTTTGGACCTGTCAGATCCTTGTCATCTTTTTTGTAATGCCAATTGCCTTGTTCATCACTATACCATTGACCGCCAGTGATATTATTTTCAGCAGAGGGAA
>NZ_KV832019.1:151837-154600 GCF_001837325.1 Streptococcus sp. HMSC065H07 | reverse complement strand
TTCAGAGACTGTTTCTGTTGAAGCCCCTTCAGAGCTGGCCACTGGTGCTTCTGATACTGTGGCAGCTTCACTCGAAGCGGTAGTAGCTGTGTTTTCTGCAGGTTTAGCTGTGGCTTCACTAGTCGCTGGAGCCTCGACGTCAATAGCACCTTCTTTGATGATGGCTTCAACAGTTGCTTCATTAACAGGGGTAGGCTGCTCTTCAGCTGAAGCGTAGTTGAGTCCTGCAAAACTCAATCCCAAAGCCAGTCCTGTCACTGCAATAGTTACCCAATGTTTTTTAACTTTGTGAAGTTTAAAATGTACTTTCTTTTCCATGATAATTCTCCTTTCATTTTAAATCTGTCATTTTTAAGAAGGAGTATTTATAACTTCATTAACTAATGAGTGTTCCGTTTCCATCCGCATCAAAATGATAGGTTTGCCCTTTGATAGTAATGTCAATATTTGACAAACGAGCACCTGAGTTAGCATCGTAGTAGTGGATTTTACCATCGACGGTGACTAGCTCTCCCTTGGCTTGTTTACCGTTACTATGGAAGTAGACTGGGACATTGTCAATGGTTTGTTCACCGGTAACTTTATCACCATTGACATCAACATAGTAGAAATAGTCCTCACAATCGAAGTCTTTGCTTGAAAGTGGGTAGTGACTAATGTCTACTGGTATTGTGTTATCATTGAGACCAAAAATAAAATTATGTGGGTACTTGATAAAAAAGTTATCGACAGGATTACCGTATTTATCTTGAAATTTCCAGTTATAGATATGGACGTAACGGTTTGTTACAAGTGCACCAGTATCCTTATCATAGTAGTGTCCATCAGGAGCAAAACGTCCCTTAACCTGTGCTCCATTAGGGAAGAAGTACATTTTGACATAATCAAGTGTTTGAGGTCCTTTTAGTGGTCGGCCTTCCCTATCAAGGTAATACCAGTCCTTTGCATATAAAATTTCGCCATTTATGGTACTACCAACGGAAGTCAATACTTCTTTAAAAGTATTGGTCACTAGTTCACCAGAGTCTTTGTCATAGAATTTACCGTTTTGAGCAACCCTTCCTTTGGTCTGAAAGCCCCAAGGATTATCAAAGTATAGTTTTTGACCATTAATTTCAACTTCTCCTGTTGCAGCTGTACCATCTTTTGTAAAATAATACCAAGTTCCAGTTCCATTACGTTCGAAAAAGCGATTTTTCAAGATTTTACCACTATGATCAACATAATAGACCTTATTATTTTCATAGATAAAACGATCTCGTAACATTTCTCCAATGTCATAGTGTTTATACGTATTTTCTGGACGGAAGTAATAGAAATCGCCATTAATTTCCTGAAGCCCAAGAACTATTTGTCCTTTATCATCAAGGTAGTAGGTTGAATCATTTTCATTAACAAAGCCTGCATGGGTTACTTTGCAACCATTGTCTTTATCATAGTAGTACTTAGGCATGTAATAATATTTGGAGATAAACTTCGGATCTCTTACAAATCCTCCTTTAATCTGTTTACCATCATGGGGATCGAACATAACATCTTGTCCATCAATAATGTAGGCCCCTTTTAGTGGGCTACCGTATTTATTAACATAGTACCAATTACCATTAACTTCAACGTAACGATTGGTTACGAGATTTCCTGTATTGATATCGTAGTAACCTTTAAGGTCATTATATATATCTAAATAGGCCCCTTTGACTTGTTGTCCATTATCCCGGAAGAATACTCTTTGTCCCTTAATGATTTGGGAACCGATAAGGTTTTCTCCGCTTGCATTCTTATAATACCAGTTACC
The DNA here is from genome assembly GCF_001837325.1 of Streptococcus sp. HMSC065H07. Classification (NCBI taxonomy): domain Bacteria; kingdom Bacillati; phylum Bacillota; class Bacilli; order Lactobacillales; family Streptococcaceae; genus Streptococcus; species Streptococcus sp. HMSC065H07. The sequence goes on along the minus strand of NZ_KV832019.1, from coordinate 152,805 downwards.
CTGTTCATCGCTATAGTAGCCGTTAGGGTTTGGAGCATCTTTACCAATTCCATTTTCATCAAAGTTATAAGTCATCCCATTGATCGTTAGGCTTGTATTTACAACACGAGCTCCAGAATCAGGATCATAGTAACGGAGGACCCCATTATCAAGAACAAGTTCTCCTTTAGCTTGACGGCCGTTTGAGTAGAGATAGACGATTTGTCCATTAATAAGGGTTTCCCCATCTTTAGGACGAATAGCATTTCCATCATCACCGTAGTAGTACCATTTATCATGTTCTTTAATTGTTTGTTTTTTGACTAACTGACCGGTTTCTGAGTCAAAATAGTAACGACGGGTAATGTTTGTGGGCGTTCCATATTTATTAGAAGTTGGAAGAGTCTTTCCATCTTCTAGCTCTATGCTGATTCCTTTTTGCATGACACCAGAGTTGATTTCGAAATAATAAAGATTACCATCAATCATACGAGTTCCTGTATATTTAGAACCGTCATTATTGATAAAAAAGGTTCTTCCTTCTTTATCTTGAACGAGACCTTCTTTTCTAACTCTAGCTCCGGTGTTAGGGTCATAATAGTGCATCTTATCAAGATTACCAGAATACTTTTCACTAAAGTCTCCTTTGACTTGAGTTCCGTCATAATCAAAATAAACTTCTTGCCTATCAATGGTTTGTTCCCCCTTGAGAGGAATACCATCCTTGTCAACATAGTACCAGTTTCCCTTATATTCTAGATAACGTTTGGTTTGTAGTTGACCAGTATTATCATCAAAATAACGGTATAGTTTGTAATTTACGATTTGTGGTCCTTTAATTTGTTTTCCGTCCTCCCAGAAGGAGACTCTTACGTTATCAATCGTTTGGTCTCCAGTAAGTTTTTTCCCATTAGCATCTTCATAGTACCAATTCCCCTGTTTATCACTGTAGTAGTGACCGCCAGTGATATTATTTTCAGCAGAGGGAA